>JBOHAJ010000206.1:0-14356 GCA_050697715.1 Gaiellaceae bacterium | reverse complement strand
GCGCACGCCCGACCTCGTGGGCTCCGGCTCCGGCGCCACCACGCGCGAGTTCATGGACGTTCTCCTCGCCGCCCTCCCGCTCGTGCGGCGGGACGCCGAGTTCGTCGGGGCGCTCTCGTGAGGATGCTCGGCTCCGACGCGGTGCTTCGCTCGCTCGAGGCCGAAGGCGTCGAGGTCGCCTTCGGGCTCCCCGGCGGGGCGATCCTCCCCATCTACGACGCGTTCGCGCGCGGGACGAGCGTCCGGCACGTGCTCGCCCGCCACGAGCAGGGTGCCGGGCACATGGCCGAGGGCTACGCGCGCGCCTCGGGCCGCGTCGGCGTCGCCATGGCCACCTCCGGCCCCGGGGCGACGAATCTCGTCACCCCCATTGCGGACGCCTGGATGGACTCGACTCCGCTCGTCTGCGTCACCGGCCAGGTGCGCTCGTTCCTGATCGGCACGGACGCTTTCCAGGAGTGCGACATCACCGGCATCACGATCCCGATCGTCAAGCACTCCTGGCTCGTGCAGAACGTGGAGGAGATCCCGAGCGTGATGAAGGCCGCCTTCCACGTCGCCCGCACGGGCCGGTGCGGGCCGGTGCTCGTGGACGTCCCGCGGGACATCCAGGAAACGCCCCTCGACTTCCGTTACCCGGACGAGGTCGACCTCCCGGGCTGGCGCCCGCCCGTCCGCGGGCACCCGCGCCAGATCAAGGAGGCGGCTGCCCGCATCGCGGCGGCGGAGAAGCCCGTCCTCTACGTCGGCGGCGGCACGCTCAACGCGGACGCCTGCGCGGAGCTGCTCGATCTCGCCGAGGCGGGGCGGCTCCCGGCGATCACGACGCTGATGGCCAAGGGCGCCTTCCCGGAGACGCACGAGCTCCACTTCGGCTGGCCGGGGATGCATGGTCCCAAGTGGTCGAACTGGGGCATGAACAAGTGCGACCTCCTGATCGCCGTGGGTGCGCGCTTCGACGACCGCGTCACGGGCAAGCTCTCCGCCTTCGCGCCCGGCGCGACCGTGATCCACCTCGACGTCGACCCCGCCGAGATCGGGAAGCTCCGGCAGGCCGACATCCCCGTCGTCGGGCCGCTCAAGCAGGTGCTCGCCGACCTGGCGGAGGAGATGCGCGTTTTTCGCGCACAGGGGACCCTACGGGACAAGGAGCCGTGGCTCCGCCAGCTCGCCGACTGGCGCGAGGAGTTCCCGCTCCGCTACTCCCGCAACGGCGACTACCTCAAGCCGCAAGCCGTCCTGGAGGCGCTGCGCGACCTCACGGCCGGCCGGGACGACGTGGTCTGGACGACCGGCGTCGGGCAGCACCAGATGTGGGCGATGCAGTACGTCGTCTGCGACCAGCCGCGCTCCTTCATCACCTCGGGCGGGCTGGGGACGATGGGCTACGGCATCCCGGCGGCCATCGGCGCGAAGGCGGCGCGGCCCGACGCGACCGTCGTCTGCGTGGACGGGGACGGGTGCTTCCAGATGACGCAGCAGGAGCTCGCCACGGCCGTGCTCGAGAATCTCCCGATCGTCGTCGTGATCGTCAACAACGGCTACCTCGGCATGGTGCAGCAGTGGCAGAACATGTTCTTCGACGACCGGCTCTCCCACGTGCACCTCACGCAGCAGGTGCCCGACTACGCGCAGCTCGCGGAGGCGTACGGGGCCGCCGGCTTCACCATCTCGAGCGAGGACGAGCTCGAGGACGTGCTCGCCGAGGCGTTCACGTGTGGCCGGACGGCCGTCGTGGACGCGCGCGTCGACCCGCGCGAGCAGTGCTTCCCGATGATCCCGGCCGGCGCGGCCGCCCTCGACGTCCTCGAGTACCCCGACGAGGAGCGGGTGACCGCCTCGTGAAGCAGCGGCACACGCTCGCCGTCTACGTAGAGAACAAGCCGGGCGCGCTCATGCGCGTCTCGAGCATGTTCGCCAGGCGGGGCTACAACATCGAGAGCCTGGCCGTCGGCCCGACCGAGCGGCCCGAGGTCTCGCGCATCACGCTTCGCGTCGAGTGCGACGCGCGCTCGCTCGAGCAGATCGAGAAGCAGATGCACAAGCTCGTGAACGTGCTCCGCGTGAGCGAGCTCGAGCCCGGCGAGGCGGTCGAGCGCGAGCTCGCGCTCATCAAGGTGACGGCGCCGCCCGACCGGCGGAGCGAGCTGATGGCGCTCGCGGACGTCTTCCGCGCGCGCGTCGCCGACCTCGGCCCGAACGCGCTCGTCTTCGAGATCGTCGGGCATCCCGAGGAGGTGGACGCGTTCGAGGAGCTTGTCCGCCCCCACGGCGTCAAGGAGATGGTGCGCACCGGCCGGATCGGGCTCGCGCGCGCCTCCGTCAAGAAGCAGTCGCGACCACGCGTCCCCGCATAGAAAGGACCCTCATGGCCACGATCCACCGCGAAGGAAGCCTCGACCTGCTCTCCGGCAAGATCGCCGTCGTCGGCTACGGAAGCCAGGGGCACGCCCACGCCCTCAACCTGCGTGACTCCGGGGTGGAGGTCGAGGTCGGCCTGCGCGCGGGCTCGTCCTCCTGGGCCGCGGCCGAGGAGGCCGGGCTGACCGTGCGGACGATCCCGGAGGCCGTCCGAGGGGCGCAGGTCGTCGTGATCCTGCTCCCAGATCATGTCCAGAAGGGCGTGTACGAGGCCGACGTCGCTCCGAACCTGGAGCCGGGCGCCGCGCTCCTCTTCGCGCACGGCTTCACGGTCCACTTCGGCGTGATCGAGCCGCCGGCGGGCCACGACGTCGTCATGGTCGCGCCGAAGGCGCCCGGTCATCGCGTCCGCGCGCTCTTCGAGGCGGGTGCCGGAACGCCGGGCCTGGTGGCCGTGGCGCAAGACGCGAGCGGGCAGGCGCTCGACGTCGCCGTCGCCTACGGAACGGCGATCGGCTGCGGGCGCGTGGGCCTGCTGGAGACGAGCTTCGCGGAGGAGACGGAGAGCGATCTCTTCGGCGAGCAGGCCGTCCTTTGCGGCGGCGTCACCGCCCTCATGCAGGCCGGCTTCGAGACGCTCGTGGAGGCCGGCTACCAGCCGGAGATCGCCTACTACGAGTGCGTGAACGAGCTCAAGCTGATCGTCGACCTCATCTACGAGGGCGGCTTCTCCTACATGCGGCACTCGATCTCCGACGTCGCCGAGTACGGTGACCTCACCCGCGGGCCCGTGGTCGTGGACGAGCACGTGCGGGCGACGTTCGCGAAGCTCCTCGAGGACATCCGGAGCGGTGCGTTCGCCCGCGAGCTCCTCGCCGAGGAAGAAGCGGGTCGGCCGCGCTTCCGCGAGCTGCGCCGCCAGGCCGCGGAGCACCCGGTGGAGCGCGTCGGCGCCGAGCTGCGCGAGCTCGCGGGCCGTGAAGGACTCCTCGGACGAGAGGCGCATGGCGTCCGTTGACGTACCCGTAGCGCTGCTCGGGTACGGGACGGTCGGGTCGGCGGTCGACCGCCTCCTGAGGGACAACGCCGAGGACATCGAGCGGGCCACGGGGCACCGGCTCCGCGTCGTGCGCGCGCTCGTGCGCGACCCGGCGAAGGAGCGGCCGCACGCGCCGCCGGAGGGCGTGCTCACGACCGATTTCGCCGCGATCCGCGACGACCCGTCGATCGCGGTCGTCGCCGAGGTCATGGGCGGCGTCGAGCCGACGGGCGACTACGTCCTCGACCTGCTCCGCGCCGGCAAGCCGGTCGTCTCGGCAAACAAGCAGCTCGTGGCACGGCGCGGCGCCGAGCTCTTCTCCACGGCCTCCGAGGCCGGCGTCCAGCTCCGCTTCGAAGCGAGCGTCTGCGCCGCCATTCCGGTGATCAAGGTGCTACGCGAGGCGCTCGTCGTCTCGAACGTGCACCGCGTGCTCGGGATCGTCAACGGGACGACGAACTTCATCCTCACGGAGATGGAGGGCGGAGCCGAGTACGCCGAGGCGCTCGGCGAGGCGCAGCGCCTGGGCTTCGCCGAGGCCGATCCCACCGAGGACGTCTCCGGCGCGGACGCGGCCGCGAAAATGGCGATCCTGGCGACGATCGCTTTCGGGTCGCGCGTGACGCTCGACGACGTCCGCTTCGAGGGCATCGAGGGCGTGACGCAGGAGCACGTGGCCGCCGCGCGCGAGATGGAGATGGCTGTCCGCCTGATCGGCGCCGCCACGCTCCTCGACGGGAGGCTCGACGTCCGGGTCGGGCCCGCGCTCGTCGACCGCCACCATCCGCTCGCCTCCGTGGAGGGCGCGTTCAACGCCGTCATGCTCCAGGGGGACGCCATCCGCGAGATCACGCTCGAGGGCCCGGGGGCCGGGGGAATGGAGACCGCCTCGGCCGTCGTGGCGGACATCGTGGGCGTGATCGGCACGACCGGCACAGGCTTCCTCCAGAACGACGCCTGCTGGCGCACGCTGGACCGGCTCCCGCCCGGGGAGCTGCGCTCGCCCTACTACGTCCGCCTGCACGTCGAGGACCGGGCAGGCGTGCTCGCGCACGTCGCCCTGCGGCTCTCCTCGCACGGCGTCTCCGTCGCCCGCCTCGTCCAGCACCAGGCGAACGGCTCGGCCACGTTGCACGTCGTCACGCACGAGGCGGCCGGCGGCGACCTCGAGGACGCTCTCGAGGAGATCGCCGAGCTCGAGGAGACGAAGAGCCCGCCCTCCGCTCTCCCGGTCGTCTCCGACCGCGGCGTCCCGGGCCTCGGCTGGGCGTGATCCGGACGCTTGCGCTGTAGTGTCCGCGGCGTGAGCGTCTCGCTCGTGGAGCGCTACCGCGACCGCCTGCCCGTCACAGGTTCCACGCCGGTCGTCACGCTCGGCGAGGGCTCGACGCCGCTCGTGCGCGCCGAGCGGCTGGGCGAGCGAGTCGGCTGCGAGCTCTGGCTCAAGTGGGAGGGCGCCAATCCGACCGGGAGCTTCAAGGACCGCGGCATGACTGTGGCGGTCTCCAAGGCGCTCGAGGAAGGCGCGCGGGCGGTCGTCTGCGCCTCGACGGGGAACACTGCCGCCTCGGCGGCCGCCTACGCGGCGCGCGCCGGGCTCGAGTGCGTCGTCCTCCATCCAGCCGGTGCCGTGGCGAGCGGCAAGGTGGCGCAGGTTCGCGCCGTCGGAGCCCGCCTCGAGGCGGTGGACGGGGGCTTCACGGACGCCTTCGAAGCCGCGCGCGCACTCGCGGACCGGGGAACCCACGTCTTCGTCAACTCGCTCAACCCCTTCCGGCTGGAGGGCCAGAAGACGGCGGCCTTCGAGCTCGTCGAGGAGCTCCGAGGCGTACCGGATGTCCTCGCGCTCCCGTACGGCGGGGGCGGCAACCTCACGGCCTACGCGCTGGGCTTCCGCGAGCTGGCGGAGGGCCTCCCGCGTTTCGTCGCCGCCGAGGCCGCCAGCCGTTCCGACACGGTGGCGAGCGCGATTCGCATCGCCGAGCCGGTGCACGCCGCCGAGGTGGAGGCGGCCCTCGAGGAGAGCCACGGCGTCGTCATGTCCCTCCCCGACGAGGAGATCCTCGCCGCCTGGCGTCTGCTCGCCCGCGAGGAGGGGATCTTCAGCGAGCCTTCCTCGGCGACCGGCCTCGCGGCGCTCCTGCGCGAGCCGCCCGAGTCCGGCGCCCGCGCCGTCTGTGTGCTCACGGGCCACGGCCTGAAGGACCCGGAGGCGGCCGCGTGAACCTTCGGGTGCGGGCTCCCGCGACGACCGCGAACCTGGGGCCCGGCTTCGACTGCGCCGCTGTTGCCCTCGACCTCTGGAACGAGCTGGAGGTGGGGGAGGGGGACGGCCGGCCCGAGCTCGACCACCTCGGCGTGCGCGCCTTCGCGCAGCTCGCGCCGGTGGAGGGACGGCGCTTCTCCTTCACCGACCGCATCCCGCGGGAGAGCGGGCTCGGGTCGAGCGCGGCCGTGATCGCGCTCGGCCTCGTCGCCGGGGCGCTCGCGTCGGGGCGCGAGCCGGACCCCGAGAAGCTGCTCGCGGAGGGGCTGCCCCTCGAGGGGCACGGCGACAACCTGGCGGCCGCGCTGGCGGGAGGGGTCTGTCTGACCTGGGAGGGAAGGATCGCGCGCGTCGCCGACTCCCCTCCGGCCGTGCCGATCGCAGTGATCCCGGACGCGACCGTCTCCACCGCCGCCGCCCGCGCGGCGCTTCCCGGCAGCGTCCCGCACGCCGACGCCGCGTACACGGCAGGGCGCGCCACGGTTCTCGGCGCGGCGCTCGCCTCCCGCTCGTCCGAGCTCTTCGCGGCCGCGCTCGACGACCGTCTGCACGAGCCCTATCGGGCGAAAAACGCGCCGATTCTTGCAACGGTTCGCGCGCGGCTGCCGGAGGGCGCGCTCGGCGCGACGCTCTCGGGCTCCGGCCCGACCGTGGTCGTCTGGGCGCGGGAGGAGGCGGCCGAGGCGTGCGCCGCCGCGCTCGGCGAGCGCTTTCCGGACGCCCGTGTTCTCCGCCTCTCCGTCGCGACCCAAGGAGCTGGACCCGCATGACGACCCCGTACGACCGCCCCTCCGACCCTGCCAAGCGTCGCAGCGCCGTCCTCACCGACGGCCCGGAGCGCGCGCCCGCCCGGGCGATGCTCAAGGGCATCGGCTTCGGCGACGACGATCTCGCCCGTCCGCTTGTCGGCGTCGCCACCACGTGGATCGAGACGATGCCGTGCAACTGGAACCAGCGCGAGCTCGCGCGCCACGTGAAGGCGGGCGTCCGCGCCGCCGGCGGCACGCCGATGGAGTTCAACACCGTGTCGGTGTCGGACGGGGTCTCCATGGGCACGGAGGGCATGCGCGCGTCACTCGTCTCCCGCGAGGTGATCGCCGACTCGATCGAGCTCGTCGCCCGCGGTCACCTCCTCGACGGGCTCGTCTGCCTCGTCGGCTGCGACAAGACGATCCCCGGCGCGGTGATGGCGCTCGCGCGCCTCGACCTCCCCGGCCTCGTCCTCTACAACGGCTCCATCGGGCCGGGTCGGTTCCGCGGGCGGGACGTGACCATCCAGGACGTCTTCGAGGCTGTGGGCGCGCACGCGGTCGGGAAGCTGAGCGCCGAGGAGCTGCACGAGCTCGAGTCGGTCGCCTGCCCGGGCGCGGGCGCGTGCGGGGGGCAGTTCACGGCGAACACGATGGCGACCGTGCTCGAGTTCCTCGGGATCAGTCCGGGCGGACTGAACGGGATCCCGGCGCTCCATCCCTCCAAGCCCGAGGCGGCGGAGCGGGCGGGACGGCTTGTGATGGAGCTCGTCCGGGAGGATGTGCGCCCCTCCGGCATCCTCACGCGCGAGGCGCTCGAGAACGGGATCGCGGCCGTCGCGGCGACGGGCGGCTCGACGAACGGCGTCCTCCACCTGCTCGCGATCGCGCGGGAGGTGGGCGTCCCGCTGGTGCTGGACGACATCGATCGCATCGCGGCGCGTACGCCGGTCGTGGCGAGCCTCAAGCCGGGCGGCCGCTTCGTCGCGACGGACATGTTCGAGGCCGGCGGCGTCGGGCTCGTCGCGCGCGAGCTTCTCAAGCGGGGGCTCGTCTACGGCGACGCCCCGACCGTGGACGGCCGCACCCTCGCCGGGGTCGCCGAGGCGGCGGAGGAGCGGCCCGGCCAGGAGGTCGTCGTCCCGATCGACACGCCGCTGAAACCGACGGGCGGCCTGGCCGTCCTCTACGGGAACCTCGCGCCGGAGGGCAGCGTCGTCAAGCTCGCCGGCCACGAGCGGCTGCACCACCGAGGGCCGGCGCGCGTCTTCGACTCCGAGGAGGCCTGCTTCGCCGCCGTGCGGGAGCAGCGTCTGGGGCCGGGCGACGTTGTCGTCATCCGCTACGAGGGCCCGGCCGGGGGCCCGGGCATGCGCGAGATGCTGCACGTGACGGCGGCGATCGTGGGTGAGGGGCTCGGCGACGCGGTCGCGCTCGTCACCGACGGGCGCTTCTCGGGCGCGACCCACGGGCTCATGGTCGGGCACGTCGCCCCGGAGGCGGTCCGCGGCGGGCCCATTGCCGCGCTCGAGGAGGGGGACACGATCGTGATCGACGTCGAGGCACGCACGCTCTCGGTCGAGCTCTCCGACGCGGAGCTAGCCGCCCGCCTCGCCCGGTGGGAGCCGCCCGCGCCCCGGTACGCCGACGGCGTCCTCGCCAAGTACGCCGCGCTCGTGTCTTCCGCGTCCGAGGGCGCGGTGACGAGACCGTGAAGGCGACAGCCCTCGCGTTTCTCGGGCGTTGCTGGCAAGGGAGGCAAGGGAGCGGCGCGCAGCACAGTGCAAGGCAGCACGGGCAAGCGCCGCGCCCGCGGCCTCGCGCCGCCAGCGGCGTCAGCCTCCGGCGGAGCCCGGCTCCGCCGGGCGGGAGCCGGAGGCGGCGAGGGACGTGAGGGTCGTCGTCCTCCCGGGGGACGGGATTGGGCCCGAGGTCGCCGCGGCCGCCGTGCGCGTGCTCGAGGCGCTGCCGCTCGACCTCGAGCTCGAGGAGCGGCCCTTCGGGGGCGCGGCCATTCGCGAGACGGGCGACCCGCTCCCGGAGGAGACGCTCGCGGCGTGCAGGGAGGCGGACGCCGTGCTCCTGGCCGCCGTCGGCGATCCCGCGTTCGACCGCGCGGACGTCCGGCCCGAGCATGGCCTCATCCGCCTGCGCCGCGAGCTGGACGTCTACGCCAATCTCCGGCCCGCCCGCGGTGACGGTGTCGACCTCCTGATCGTGCGCGAGCTCGTCGCGGGCCTCTACTACGGCGCCAAGGGGCGGCGGGAGGACGGCACGGCGTACGACACCTGCGAGTACCACCCGGCCCAGGTGGAGCGCATCGCGCGGCGCGCCTTCGAGCTCGCCGGCGAGCGGCGCGGCCGCGTCACCTCCGTGGACAAGGCGAACATCCTCGAGACCTCGCAGCTCTGGCGCGAAGTCGTCGAGCGCGTTGCGCGCGACTATCCGACCGTCGAGCTCGAGCACATGCTCGTGGACAACGCGGGCATGCAGCTCGTCATGGCACCTGGGCGGTTCGACGTCGTCCTGACGGAGAACACCTTCGGGGACATCCTGTCGGACGTCGCGGCGGGCGTGACCGGCGGGCTCGGCCTGGCCGCCTCGGCCAGCCTGGGCGACGGCGGCGTGGGTCTCTTCGAGCCCGTGCACGGCTCCGCCCCCGACATCGCCGGGAAGGGGATCGCCAACCCGGCGGCGATGCTCCGCTCGGTGGCGCTGATGCTCAGGCATGCCCTCGGCGACCCGGAGCAGGCCCAGGCTCTCGAGAAGGCCGTGGACGCCGCCCTGGCCGAGGCGCCGACGCCCGACCTCGGTGGGAACGCGACGACGGCCGAGGTCGTCGCGGCGGTGCTCAGACGGCTGTTGTCGCGATAGGGGAGGGGCGCGCCGCCTCGAAGGCGGCGATCTCGTCCTCGTGCGCCAGGGCGCGCGCGATGTCGTCGAGCCCCTCGAGCAGGCAGTGGCGCTCGAACGCGTCGAAGTCGAAGGAAAACTCGCCGATCGTCTGCGCCTCCAGATCGACGGTGAGCTCTTCTCGGTCTCCGGCCCGCCGCATGAGCGCCTTTACCTGCTCCTCCGGGAGCGCGACCGGGACGAGCCCGATCTTCACGCAGTTGGAGTGGAAGATGTCCGCGAACGAGGGCGCGACGACGACCTCGAAGCCCCGGTCCTGCAACGCCCACGGCGCGTGCTCCCGCGAGGAGCCGCACCCGAAGTTGCGGCCGGTCAGGAGGATGGTCGCGCCCTGGGCCTCCGGCTGGTTCAGCTCGAAGTTCGGATCCTGCGCCCAGTCGTAGAAGAGAAACTCACCGTAGCCCGTGCGCTCGATGCGCTTGAGGAACTGCTTGGGGACGATCTGGTCGGTGTCGACGTCGGCCCGGTCGAGCACGGCGGCGCGGCCGGTCGTGCGGCGGAAGGGCCTCACGCGACCGGCTCGAGCTCGCGCACGTCCACGAAGTGTCCCGCGAGGGCCGTCGCCGCCGCCATCGCCGGGCTGACGAGGTGTGTGCGGCCGCCGCGCCCCTGCCTTCCCTCGAAGTTGCGGTTCGAGGTGGAGGCGCACCGCTCGCCCGGCTGGAGGATGTCGGGGTTCATGCCCAGGCACATCGAGCATCCGGCGCGGCGCCACTCGAAGCCCGCGGTCTCGAAGACGCGGTCGAGGCCCTCCTCCTCGGCCCGACGGCGGACGCCCTCCGACCCCGGGACGACCATCGCCCGCACGCTCGGGTGGACTCGCCTGCCGGCGACGATCGAGGCCGCCAGGCGCAGGTCCTCGATCCGCGCGTTCGTACAGGAGCCGATGAAGACGCGGTCGACGCGGATGTCGCGGATCGGCATGCCGGGCTCGAGCGCCATGTAGGCGAGGGCGCGCTCGGCGGCGGCGCGCTCGTCCGGGTCGGCGAAGTCGGATGGGTCGGGAACGGCCGCGTCCACGGGCACCACCATGCCGGGGTTCGTGCCCCAGCTCACCTGTGGGGCGAGCTCGCGGACGTCGAGCTCGACCTCGCGGTCGAAGGCGGCGTCTGGATCCGTGGGCAGGGAGCGCCAGCACTCGAGGGCGCGCTCCCAGTCTGCGCCCTGCGGCGCGGCCGGGCGTCCTTCCAGGTACGCGAACGTCGTGTCGTCCGGGCCAATCATCCCGGCCCGCGCGCCGGCCTCGATGGACATGTTGCAGATCGTCATGCGGCCCTCCATCGAGAGCCCGCGGATCACGTCGCCCGCGTACTCGACCACGTGCCCGGCCCCGCCGGACACGCCGATGCGGCCGATCGCGCCCAGGATCGCGTCCTTCGCCGTCACGCCCAGCGGCAGCTCGCCGGTGAACAGGATCCGCATCGTCCGGGGACGGCTCTGCGCGAGGCACTGCGTGGCGAGGACGTGCTCGACCTCGGACGTCCCGATCCCGAAGGCCAGCGTTCCGAAGGCGCCGTGGGTGGACGTGTGACTGTCGCCGCAGACGATCGTCATCCCCGGCTGCGTCAGTCCCACCTCGGGGCCGATCACGTGCACGATCCCCTCGCGGCCGCTACCGCGCGCGAAGAGCGGGATCCCGAACTCGGCGCAGTTCGCGCGCAGCGCCTCGAGCTGCGCACGGGCGAGCGGGTCGCGCACCGGGCCCGCTTCCGTGGGGACGTTGTGGTCCATGGTCGCGAGCGTCAGGTCGGGGCGCCGCACGCCCCGTCCTGCGAGGCGGAGGCCGTCGAAGGCCTGCGCCGAGGTCACCTCGTGCACGAGGTGGATGTCCACGTAGAGCAGCGCGGGCTCGCCCGGCGCCTCACGAACGAGATGGCTTTCCCAGATGCGGTCGAAGAGGGTCTTCGGCACGAGTCCTCACATTGTGGCGATCGCGGGCATTCGCGCGCGAACCTGATCGACCAAACGGTTTGGACGGGCGGCTTCCGAGTCGTACGCTGTCGTCGTGGCGAACGGCAGCGGGAGCGCCGGCGGCGGCGACCCGACAGAAACGGGAGTGGGGGAGCCGCCGCCTGAGCCCCGCCCACCCGAGGCTGCGGTCCGCACCTTCCTGATCGCCGACGTTCGCGGCTACACGCGGTTCACGCAGGAGCACGGCGACGAAGAGGCGGGACGACTGGCGGCTTCGTTCGCCGAGCTGGCGCGAGCGGCTGTTCTCTCGTGCGGCGGCGAGGTGATCGAGCTCCGGGGTGATGAGGCTCTCTGCGTCTTCGGGTCGGCCCGTCAGGCCCTACGGGCGGCGGTCGAGCTGCAGACGAGGTTTCGCCGACGGACGGACGACGGTCAAGCGTTTCCGCTGCCGATCGGCGTCGGGCTCGACGCAGGCGAGGCGGTGCCGATCGAAGGCGGCTACCGCGGCGGGGCCCTGAACACCGCTGCACGCCTTTGCAGCCTGGCCGGGCCGGGCCAGATCCTGGCGACCGATACGGTCGTCAGCCTCGCCCGTCGGTTGGAGGGCATCCGCTTCGTGGAGCGTCGCCCGCTTCGGCTCAAAGGCCTGGAGAAGCCTGTGCGCCTGATCGAGGTCGTGCCCGAAGTCGAGCTGCCGCCGCTTCCCGAGGTTCCGCTGAAGCGGCGGCCGCTTGTCACGAGGGGCCGGGCACTCGCGGCCGCGAGCGCAGGCCTCGCGCTCGCGGGGGCGATGGTCGCACTCTTCATCGTGCGTGCGAGTGGGCCCGATTTCCTCCCTCGACTGGACGCGCATGCGATCGGGGTGATCGACGCCGAGACGGCAGGGATCACGGAGCAGCTCACGATCGGGAGCAAGCCAAGCGCGATCGCGGCCGGCGGCGGTTTCCTCTGGGTTGCGAGCGAGGCGGATGGGACGGTGTCCCGCATCGACCCGGAGACGCGCCGCGTGCAAACGCTCGCCGTCGGGCGGAGCGCCGCCGGCGTCGCCTATGGGGAGGGGTCGGTCTGGGTCACGAACGCCGAAGAGAGGTCCGTAGTTCAGGTCGATCCGGACTCGTTCACCATCGCGCAGACGGTGGGGAACGGCCCTCGCGCCGTCGCCGTCGGGGAGGGAGCGGTCTGGGTCGCAAACACGATCGACGGGACCGTGTCCCGGTTCGACCTCGACCGCGGCGCCGTGACGGACACGATCCCCGTGGGCCCTAGCCCGGCCGGCATCGCCGTGGGCGCGGAAGCGGTGTGGGTGACGAGCGAGGCGAACGGCTCCGTCTCCCGCCTCGATCCGCGCTCGGGGACGGTCGTCGAGGCAGTCAACGTCGGGAACGGGCCGACCGCTATCGCCGTCGGCGAAGGGGCCCTCTGGGTCGCGAACCGCCAGGACGGAACGGTCTCGCGCATCGACGCGGCCGCGAACTCGGTCTCCGCGACGATCGGGGTTGGAGCCAGCCCGTCGGCCGTGGCTGCGGGCTCCGGGGCGGTCTGGGTCGCGAGCGAAGGCGACGGGACGATCGCGCGCATCGATCCCGACGCGGAACGCATCGACGAGACGATCTCCGTAGCGAGCAGCCCGAGCGCGCTCGCGCTCGCCTCCGGGAACGTCTGGGCGACCACCCTCCCCTCGCTCGCGAGCCACCGGGGCGGCGTGCTCCGGGTCGAGACCCCGCCCTTCGCGTGCCGCTGCATCGACCCCGCCAACGCCTCCTTCCCGGAGGGCCAGTACGTCTTCCATCTCGCCTACGACGGACTAGTCGCATACAGGCGCGTCGGTGGGATCGCGGGCTTGTCAGCAACCTCGCCGTGGGCGTTCCGACGCCGACCGACGAGGGAAGGACGTACAGCTTCCAGCTTCGGCGCGGCATCCGCTACTCCGACGGAGCGCCCGTGCGAGCGGCGGATTTCCGCTACAGCCTCGAGCGCCTCCTCACGATCGACCCCGACGGCTTCTCCTATTACAGCGGGATCGCGGGCGCGTCAGAGTGCTCTACTCGGCCGCCGGAGCGTTGCGACCTCTCGAAGGGCATCGAGATCGACGACGAGGCTGGGCGGATCACGATCCGCTTGACCGAGGCTGACCCCGACTTCCTCTACAAGCTCACCCTTCCGTCCGCGTCCGTCGTCCCGACAGGAACGCCGCTCCGCGTCGTGGCGAAGGAGCCCATTCCGAGCACAGGCCCGTACCGGATCGCGAGCTTCGACCCCGACCGCGAGCTCCGCCTCGTTCGCAACACCCATTTCCGCGTGTGGTCCCCGGACGCGCGCCCCGACGGTTACCCGGACGAGATCCGGTTCCACATGCGCGAAGATTTCGACGCGCAGGTCGCGGCGGTCCAGGGGGGTGAGGCCGACTGGATGCTCGGCCCCCCGATCGAGCGGCTGAGAGGGCTCTTGACCCGGTATCCCGGCAGGCTCCACAGCGACACCGCGCCCTGGACGGACTACATGTTCCTGAACACACGCGAGCCACCGTTCGACGACCTTCGTGTTCGGCAGGCACTGAACTACGCGGTCGACCGGGAGAAGATGGTCGACGTGTTGGGCGGGACGCTCGTTGCGCGAGCAACCTGCCAGATTCTCCCTCCGGCCTTCCCCGGCTACCGGCCCTACTGCCCGTACACGCTCAGCCCGAACTCTGCGGGAACCTGGACCGCTCCCGACTTTCCCAAGGCCAAAGCGCTCGTCGCCGCGTCCGGCACGCGGGGAATGCGGGTCGAGGTGCTGGCGTACGACTCGTTCGGCCGCGCGGAGTACGGCCGCCACTTCGTCTCCCTGCTTCGCCGGCTCGGCTATCGAAGCTCGCTGCGGGTCTTCCCCGCGCTCTTCCCGGACTACATCGACTACGCGGCGGACTCGGGGAACCGGGCGCAAATCGGGACCTTCGGCTGGTACGCGGACTCCACCGGCTCCCGCGCTCTTCCTTCGCGACCTGTTCAGCTGCGGCTCGTTCGTTCCCGAAGATCCCTCCAACACCAACATGTCTGCATTCTGCGACCGTCAAATCGACGCAGCGATCAGGCGGGCCGCGACCGTCCAAGCGTCCGACCCGGTGCGGGCCAACGC
>JBOHAJ010000205.1:0-14449 GCA_050697715.1 Gaiellaceae bacterium | reverse complement strand
TCAGGCGGGAGGGCCCCTCGGGCTCCTCCTTGAGGACGAGATAGCCCTCGCGCCGCAGCCACTCGTTGACGCAGACGCCCCCGTCCATCCGCTTGGCCCCGTGGTCGGAGACGACGAGCACGGCCGTCTCCTCGTCCGCGAAGCGCAGGAGCCGGGCCATCTTCTCGTCGAGCGCCTTGTAGTAGTCGAGCACCGCCGCCTCGTACGGGTTGCCGGGCTCGTAGAGCCGATGTTCGGTATCGAAGAAGCGCCAGAAGCCGTGGTGGATCCGATCCGTCCCCATCTCGACCATGAAGAAGAGATCCCAGGGTCGCGTCTCGAGCAGGTGCTCGGCGACGCGGAAGCGCTTGTCGGTCATCTCCTCGATCTGCTCGAGCAGCCGCTCCTTTTCGTTGGTGCGGAAGCCCGCGACATCGACCATGTAGTGCCCGACGAGCCCCTCGATCTCGCCCTTCAGCTCGGCGGGGTACGTGTACTGGCTCCGCTCGGTATCCGGCGTGAGGAAGCAGGAGATCATGACCCCGTTCACGCGGCTGACCGGGTAGGTCTGCGGTACGCCGAGGACGATCACGGGCCTCCCTTGCATCGAGAGGAGGTCCCAGACCCGCGGCACGCGCACGGCCCGCGAGTCGGCGAAGGCCATCGCGTCGTACGAGTGGTCGCGGCGGTTGCGGAAGCCGTAGAAGCCCAGCGCGCCGGGGTTCCGCGAGGAGGTCATGCTCGACCAGGCCGGGACCGTGATGGGCGGGTCGCAACTCCGCAGGACGCCGTAGGCGCCCCGCTCCGTCAGCGAGCGGATCGTGGGGAGCTCGTCGAGCCAGCGGTCGAAGACCCACTGCGGCGCGGCGCAATCGAGCCCAAGGACGAGAACGCGGGAGGCCATGTGTTCGATGCTAGATGTTTGATCGGTGATTGGGTGCTGTCGGGGGCGGCCGAGACCACGTCGATCGTCGCCATCGGCCGCGGCACGTACCTGGTAGTACGTGCAAGGGCGAGGGCGGCGAGCGGCGCAGCGTCTCGGGCGTCAGCCGGCAGTGCCTGAATTGCCGGTCAAGCATCTACCCTAGGCTAGCGGGCCAGCCGCCGCAGTTGAAGAGCGCGTCGAGCGCGGCGAGGTTCGGGACGAAGCCCTCCCCGGTCTGCGGGTAGACCGGGTGCTCGAACTCCTGGTAGCGGAGCTGGACGCCGTTCGCGGCGAGGAGCTCGGGCTCGTTGTAGGCGCCCGCCCCCTTTCCGGAGAGGTAGACGTCTGCTCCCAGCCGCTGACAGAGGGCGACAACCAGCTCGCTCTTGCGGCCCGCGACGCCGTCCAGCTCCGACATGCGCACGAGGCGCGTCGCGATCCCCAGGCGCTCGGCGTGCCAGCGGATCAGCTCCACGTTCATGTCGCAGAAGGACCGGGCGGGCTCGACGATCCTCGCGAGCTCCGGGAAGAGCCGCCCGAAGTACGGCGCCTGCGCGTACGCCTGCTCGATGGAGCGCAGGTGCTTCTTCTTCCACTTCTCGTCCGCGAACGAGACCTCGTCGTAACGCGCCTTCCCCTCCTGCCCCTTGGGGACGGAGACCGGCACCGTGAGCATGAGCTCGCCCTGGGCCGTACGGATGCGGTTGCGGTTGGCGACGCTCTGCCCCCGCGGGTACTGGACGGCGTCGAGGAGGACGAACACGTCCGCGCGCCGCATCTTGTCGAAGTAGCCCAGCCAAGGGAGGTAGTTCGGCTGGTGCGCCGCGAGGACCGTCACAGGTAGCCGAGGTCGGCCAGCCGCCGCTCGATGACCGCCTCCTCTTCCGCGGTCAGCTCGTGCAGCTCGATGTCCGCCGCCTCGGCGTCGAGCGCGGCGCGCAGGTCGGCGGGCGCCTCGGCGCTACGGTTCTCGCGCTCGCGGGGATCGACGTCGAGGCGGTAGGCCTCCTCCTCGTCGCTCGCCAGGCGGCGGATCACCTTCCAGGGCGGGCGGCGGACCGCCAGCTGGGAAGGAACGCCTCGATCGCTGGTGACCGAGACAGCGAGCCGGTCGCCCACCTCCTCTCCCCGGACGAGCGGGAGAAGCGACTCCCCGTCCACGCCCGGCGCGGAGAAGAGCCCCGCGAGCTCGAGCAGCGTCGGCATGAGGTCCACGGTGCGTACCTGCGAGCGGACGACGCCGGGCTCCAGCCGCCCGGGCGCCGAGAGGATCAGCGGCACCTGGAGGATCTCGTCGTGCAGGTTGGCGCCATGCAGGTGGTAGACGCCCTGCACCTCCTCCTTGTCCGCGAAGCGCTCGCCCCAGGACTCGCCGTGGTCGGCGCCGAAGGCGACGACCGTGTCCTCGCCCGCTCCGAGCTGCTCGAGCGTCTCGAGCAGCGAGGCCACGAGTGTCTCGGACTGGTACTCGACCGCTTGACGGTAGGCCTCGCGGCAAGCCTCGAGGTCGTCGGCCCTGTTCCCCCGGATCCGCTCGATGAACTCCCGCTTGGCCGCCTTCCAGTCCTTCTGGTCGGCGTGACGGACGTTGTACGGCATGTGCGTCGCCCAGCTGTGCACGAAGAGGAGGAAGGGGCGGGAGCGGTCGCGCAGCCAGGCGAGGACGGCCTCGAGGTCGTCGCTTCGACCCTGGACGCCTGCCTCCGGCACGTTGCTGAAGAGGTAGGCGTCGTCGAAGACGAACGTGCCCACGTCGTAGTCCGCCTCGCGGAAGCGCCCGAAGAGGGTCTGCACGGACGGGCCGAGAGCGTTCCCCCAGTCGAAGACTCCGTGGCGGTGCGGGTAGAGCGCCGTCGCGATCGAGGTCATGGAGGGCGCCGTCCACGGCGCCGCCGTCGTCACCTGGTCGAAGCGGACGCCGCCCGCCGCCAGCTCGTCCAGCGTCCGAGTGTTCACCGAGCGGGCGCCGTAGCAGCCGACGTGGTCCGCTCGCAGCGCATCCGAGATGTAGACGACGACGTTCACCGGAGGGCGATCTTAGTGGCCCTCGGTCAGCCGACGAGGTTGACCGTCGTGACCGTGACGACGATCGAGAGCCCCAGCCAGACCAGGATCTGGTGCCAGCGATGCTGGCAGAAGCGCTGCGAATAGAGCGTGGCCAGGCTCGCGAGCACGTCGATGCCGAAGTGGACGGCGTAGTCCACCCAGTCCGAGCTGAAATCGTGCGCCGACACGTTGAGAATGATTCTCATTATCAACCCACGCTATGCTAGCGGCGTGACCAAGCGCGTGCAAGAGCGGCGCGAGGCCGAGCGCCTCCTCTCGGCCACCGGAGTCCGCGTGACCCCCCAGCGCCTCCTGGTTCTCGCCGAGCTCGTCCGCGAGACCGACGACGTCACCGCGCAGGAGCTCCACGACCGCCTGCGCCGACGCGGCTCGCGCCTCGGGCTCGCCACCGTGTACCGGACGCTCGGGCTGCTCGAGGGTGAGGGGCTCGTTCACGCCATCCCCCATCAGCCCGGGGAGCTCTGCTACCGGCTCTGCGGAGAAGGCCACCATCACCACCTCGTCTGCTCACGCTGCCACCGGGTCGTCGAGATCGCCGAGTGCGAGCTCGACCCCTGGCTCCAGCGGGTCTCAGCCGACCACGGCTTCGTCCCGACGGGCCACCGACTCGAGGTCGCGGGCCTCTGCGGCGAGTGCCGTGCCGCGTAGCGGCCGGGTTGCCACGCCGGAGCTCCGGAGGTGATCCTGCGACGCCTCGTCGGGAGAGCTCTTGTGCGCGTCCTCGGACCGACCATCGTTCGTACGTACGTCAGGCCGCTCCGGTTCCGTGGTCGACGGGTCGCGTACGACGCGGGGCAGAGCTGGGATGCCCGCTACTCGCGCGCCGTCGAAAGCGGGGAACTGGACGACGCGACGACGATGAAGCGCGGGCACAACCCGCTCCGCACCCGCTATCACTACAACGCGGTCGAGAACGCCATCCTCGAAGCGCTCCTCGACGACCCGCCCCCACAGGGTTTCCGGTTCCTCGACATCGGTTCCGGGGCAGGCCACTGGCTCGACTTCTATCGGGCAACGCTCGGAGCCGGGGAAGCCGTCGGCGTCGAGATCTCCCCGGCCGCGGCCCGGACGCTGCGGGCGCGGTATGAAGGCGAGGGGGCAGTCGAGATCGTGGTCGGCGACGTGGCCGACCCCGGCTTCCGGCTCGAGCGCTCCTTCGACCTCGTGAGCGCCGTAGGGGTCCTGTTCCACGTCGTGCGGGACGACGCCTGGAGGCTGGCCGTGGCGAACCTCGCCGCCCATCTCGCCCCGAACGGCCGGCTGCTCGTCGCCGAGCAGGTGGCCGCCCTCTCGCTCGACGTGGGATTCAGGCAAGCGGACGAGCTGCTCGTGAACAAACGTGTCCGCTCGCTCCGCTCCTGGCGCGCGTGTGCGCAGGCGGCCGGACTCGAGCTGCGTACCGTCGCGCAGGTGCGGAAATCTCGCTCGCTCGCGATGCCGGTCAACCGGGTGCTCGTCCTCGCGCGACCTAGGTAACCACGCGGTACACCTCGAACACCTCGGCGTAGTCGCGGTTCACGTTGATGCCGTGCGTGCGGGCGAGGTTCCAGATGTACTCCGAGTTGGCGTAGTTCCGGTGCTGCTGGGAGGCGTAGTGCTCGAGCGCGGCCACTTTGCGCTCGACGTGCCGGCGCTCGAGCGCGACATAGGCCTGGTGGTCGAAGTTGAAGTTGTTCCAGGGGATCTCGTAGCCGAGCACCGTCGTCCGCTTGAAGGCGCGCAGCCCCTCGGCCGCGATCACCTGGTGGTCCTGGTGAATGTCGCGCAGGCTCGGCATGAAGACCGCGTCAGGGGACCACTCGTCCCAGAGGGCGATGAGAAGCTCGAGGATGTCCTGGCGGCGCGCGGGGAACGTTCGCACCTCGAAGTCGTGCACTGTGAGCTGCTCGTTGGGGATCCCCAGCTCGGCGGTCGCCTCGCGCACCTCCCGCGCCAGCGTGTCCGGTGGAAAACCGTCCGGGAGCGACTTCGTGGCGATCGAGAAGGCGACGTACCGCACCTCCACGCCTGCCTCGACGAGACGGGCCATCGCCCCTCCGCAGCCGAACTCGCCGTCGTCGGTGTGAGGGGCGAGGACGAGCACGCGCTTCCAGCCCTCGATCATGCGCGCAAGTCTAGGGAGGCTTCGGTACCGTGCGTCGCCCCGTGAGCCCACCCCTCTTCGTCCTCGGCGTCCGCCGATCCGGGACGACGCTGCTGCGCGTCATGCTCGACCGCAACTCGCAGCTCGCCGTTCCTGACGAGTCGTACTTCATTCCACAGCTCGCCGAGCGCCACCGAGGCAGCCTCGACGCCGATGCTTTCGTCGACGACCTCCGCCGTCTTCCGACGCTTCGCGAATGGGACGTTCCGCTGGAGGAGGTGCGCGCGCGCCTGCCCGCCGTGGGAGACGTCGGGGCAGCGATCGCAACTGTCTACGACGTCTACGCAGAACGGCACGGGAAGCGACGTTGGGGAGACAAGACGCCCCTGTACATGCAGTACCTGGGCCTCATCGAGCGCATCTTCCCCGAGGCACGATACGTCCATCTGATCCGGGACGGCCGGGACGCGGCTCTCTCCTTCCTGGAGATGCCGCGGGGAATCGTCACGGAGACCTGGGCGCATCCACGCGGCGCGGCGGGTGTTGCGTGCCAGTGGCGCACGGAGGTCGCCGCCGCCCGACGGCTGGGGGCCCGTGTCGGCCCCCGCCGCTACCTCGAGGTCCGCTACGAGGCGCTCGTCAACGACCCGGAGGGTGTGGTCCGAGAGATCTGCCGCTTCGCCGACCTCCCGTACGAGTCGGAGATGCTCGAGTACCCGGGATCCGTGGATCTCTCTGCGAAGCCGCACCAGCGAAGCCTGGCGAAGGCGCCGACACCTGGATTGCGCGACTGGCGGACGCAGATGGCTGCCCCTGACCTCACCACCTTCGAGCACGTGGCAGGCGACCTCCTCTCGGAGCTCGGCTACGAGATCTCCAGACCGGCCGCACACGGTCCCGACCTCTACGGGCGCTTTCGGCTCGCCTCGTACGGCACCCGGATGGCCCTGTGGCGGGGCACGGGCTTCGCGGTTCGGCGGTCGCCCTTATGGCGCCGGCGCCATCCGCTCCTCGTGTGAGCACGGGCGCCTAGATGTTTGGCCGGTAATTGGGGCGCCGTCGGGGGCGGTCGAGACCAAGACGGTCGCCGTGATCGGCCGCAGCGCGTACCGGACAGTACGTGCAAGGCCGAGCGCAGCGAGCGGCGCCGCGTCTCGGCCGTCAGCCGGTGGTGCCTGAATTGCCGGTCAAGCATCTAGGTCTGCCCTGGTCTTCGGATGCGTGAGGCAGTCGCCCCCACGCGACCCGGAAAGGACAGAGCGGACGCCTCCTGGCTCCGCGGTCGAGACGGCGCAACCACGGGGGCCGCGGGTAAGACCGCGGCCGCTGCAACCGCGAGAACCCCCCACATGATCGGCTCTTGGAAGAAGCCCGCGTACAGAAGGGAGTGCACGAAGACCACGAGGAAGGTGCCTCCGAGCCCCAGCCCGAGGGCTCGGTCGCGCCGGTACACCGCCGCCAGCAGACGCGTCGCGCCCAGAAGGAAGGCACCGTAGACAGCCAGGCCGAGCACGCCGAGCTCGGCGGCAACGGTGAGGGGAGTCGTGTGCGAGGCATTCCGCTCGGCCTCGGGCCGCCCTCCCTGCGCCCGGCTCGCCTCCGGCTGCGCTCCGATACCCACCCCGACTGCGGGATGGTCGAGGAACACCCGCACGCTCAACTCGGAGAGAGTGGAACGGCCGCTGGTGAAGCGCTGGATGGAGTCGCCTCGCGCGGTCGCGCCCACGAAGGCCGCGCCAACGAGGGCGAAGACGCCGGCCGCCGCAACGATGACTCGACGCTCGAGTCGGGATGCAGCCGCGAGACTGACGACGAGCGCTCCGACGATGAGCGCGACCAGGCTGGACTGCGAGTATGAGAAGTAGAGGCCGGTCCAGAGTGCGGCAATCAGGGCCGCTCCGGCCAGGAGGGGCAGTCGGCCGAGCCACAGCGCGACGAGGAGGACTACGATCGCGACAACGAGGTGGCGCCCGTACACGCTCGAGTCGGAGAAGAGGGACGACGTGCGAAAGTATGACGTGTAGGCGTTGGCGACTTCGATGTCTCGGGCGAAGAACAACCGCTCGCTCCAGAGTTGCCAGACCCCGACGCCGGCGAACACGAGCGCAAGCGCGACGACGGAGGCGGCAAGCGCCCGCGCCGTCCAAGCCGCGAGCGCGGAACGAGCGAGGACCGCAAGGAGGACGACGAACGGAAAGAGAAAGAAGAGCAGCTCGATCTCACCGGCCCGGAGGTCCTGCGACCAGAGCAGCGAGGCGGAAGAGAGCGCGACGAAGGCTGCCACAGGCCAGGCGAGAAGCGGCGAGAGTTTGGTGAGCTCCTCCCCCCGGAAAGAGCGGATCAGCAGCGAGCTTCCGGCGGCCCCGAGCGCCGCGTAGAGCGGCACGAGCAGGAACGCCTCCTGACCGCCGAGCTCGACCGGGATGCGAAACGGCGCTGCCACGACGAGGAGCAAGGGAATCGCGGCCGGGAAGCGGGCGAGGAGGAAGCCGGCACCAACCATCGCGGACGCCGCAGCGGCGACGACCATGATCCGCAGAGGCGAGTCGACGAGGAGACGCAGGTCGTCTGCCGGCACCAGCGCGTACACCAGCAGGCCCTCTGCCACGAGCAAGAGCGCGCTCCCGAGGCAGAGCGCAGCCCGACGGGCGGACAGGAGGAGGAAGGCGCTGGCCGCGGCCCCGACGAGAGCGGCGACCTGGGCCACGTCGGCCCGGCTCACCGAGCCCTCGCCACGATGAGAGAAGCGCGGGCCGCGTGGCCAAGCGCCACTACCCGAAGGACGTAGCGCTTGCCGCCGAGCCGCTTCGGGACCCGCACGGAGACGACCGGCCCGGACGCGAAGCCGGAGAGCACGATCCGGCGCGTGCCGCTCCTACGGAGCGTCCAGCTGAACCGCTCGGCGTCGGTGCCCACCCGGAAGCGGAGGCGCCTGCCCGCGCGCACGCGATAGCGGGCGGCGTCGAGGACGACGTAGCGGACGGCGACCAGAATCGCCTCGGTCGGCTCGGAGACGTTTCCGGCCAGGTCGCGCACCTGCACCGCCAGCCCGTAGACGGCTGCCCGCGCCGGCTCCCCGGCGATCATTCCGTTCCAGGCGACCGTGGCCTGACGCCGGTAGCGCACGACCGTCTCGCGGGCGACCTCCCCGTCCACGAGGAGGCGCGCCGCGCCGGCCTCGCTCGCCCGGTAGACGAGCCGGGTGCGGTCACGCCGCCCGTCCCCGTCCGGTGAGACCACGTCGAGGACGGCACGCACCAGCTCGACGCGAGGTGGCGCCGTGTCCACCCGGATCGTCTTCGGAATGACGATCGTGCGCCGGTCGCCGTCGAGGTGAACCCGAACGCGGTAACGGCCGTCGGGAACGATCCGGCCGGCGTCGTTCCGGCCGTCCCACTCGAGCCGCAGGAAGCCGCGCTCGTGCTCCAGATCCTCGGCGAGCGTGCGCACCTCCTCGCCGGCGGCATCGACAATGGTCGCGTCCACGGAGTCCGACTTGCGGATGCCGACGGCGAGGCGCGCCGTTTGCCGCGGGCAACCGCAGGTCGGCGAGAACTGCCGGTCGAAGCGCGACGCTCCCACGGGCGACTTCTCCAGCTTCAGGGCCTCCGTGGTCGCGAACGCGGCGACGCTCGCACCGAGGAGTCCGAGCACGAGCACCGTCACCACGAGGCCGCGCACGGAGGGAGTCTAGGCGGACGCGAGCACGCGGACTCCGACCAAGAGAACGAGCGAGAATGTGCTGCGGATCGCGCGCTCCGGGAGGCGCGCGGCCGCTGAGGAGCCCCGAAGGGCGGAGCTCCCAACGACGCGAAAAAGCCTCTCCGGAGTCTCTTCGACCGGCTAGCGCTCGGTTCGGTAGGCCGCGATCAGGATCTCCGCGACTTCGGGCCGGGAGAACTCGACCGGCGGCAGCTCGCCCTGGGAGAGGAGCTCCCGCACCTTCGTCCCCGAGAGGAAGACGTGATCCGCGCCTCCGTGCGGGCACGTCTTCGCCGTCGCCATCTGCCCGCACACCTTGCACCAGAAGGAGTGCTCGAAGAACATCGGCTCGATGTCGAGCTCGTGCGGCTCGAACTCGTCGAAGATGAGCTGCGCGTCGTACGTGCCGTAGTAGTCGCCCACGCCGGCGTGATCGCGGCCGACGATGAAGTGTGAGCAGCCGTAGTTCTTGCGGCAGATCGCGTGCCAGATCGCCTCGCGTGGGCCCGCGTAGCGCATGGCTGCGGGAAACGCGGAGACGACGACGCGTTCGCGCGGGTAGTAGCCCTCGAGGAGGACGTCGTAGGCGCGCACACGCACGCTCGCGGGGACGTCGTCGGACTTCGTCTCGCCCACGAGCGGGTGGATGAGAAGCCCGTCCACGGTCTCGAGCGCGCACTTCGTCAGGTACTCGTGCGCACGGTGGATCGGGTTGCGGGTCTGGAAGCCTACGACCCGCCTCCACTCGCGCTCGGCGAAGAGGGCCCGCGTCTCGGCCGGGTCTCGGTGCAGCTCCGGGAAGGGCGGGTCCAGCCGCTCGAAGACGGTCACGGGGCCCGCGACGTAGAGGTCGTGCTGCGCGTAGAGCCGGGCCACGCCCGGATGCTCGGCGTCGGTCGTCCTGAAGCAGCGTTCGGCCTCCCGTCCCTTGTCGAAGGCGTAGACCTCCTCGACGTCGAGGACCGCGAGCGGGCGGCCGCCCTCGTCCGTGAGCACGATTCGGTCGCCTTTCGGAGCCTCGGCGACGGCCAGGCAGACCGGCAGCGCCCACGGAAGACCGTTCGCGAGGCGCATGGACTCGACGACGCTCTCGTAATCCTCGCTCCCCATGAAACCGGCGAGCGGCGAGAGCGCGCCCGATGCGAGCATGTCGAGGTCGGAGAGCTCCCGGGACGTCAGCCGGACCGGCTCGAGCGACTCGACGTCAGCAGGACGCTCACCTGCGCGCGGCAGCAGCTCGCCTCCATGCGGCTTGATGAGATGCGTCTCGGTCGTGGTGCTCGACGTCACGCCCGGACCTCCGCCGGGACGAGCCCGAGCTCCTCGAGCTTCTCGAGCACGATCCGCGCGCTCTCCTCCGGCGAGTGCTCCTCCGTGTCGAGGACGATCTCGGCGCTCGCCGGCTCCTCGTAGGGATCGGAGACGCCCGTGAACTCCTTGATCTCGCCCGCGAAGGCCTTCGCGTAGAGGCCCTTGACGTCGCGTCGCGCACACTCGTCCACGGAGGCGTGTACGTGCACCTCGACGAACGGGCCGAACGGCTCGACCATGGCGCGCGCCTTCCGGCGCGTCTCCTCGTACGGCGAGATCGCGGCCACGATGGCAGCAGCGCCGTGACGTGTCAGACGGGAGGCGACCCAGCCGACTCGCTCGATGTGCGCGTCGCGGTCCTCGCGGGAGAAGCCGAGCCCCTTCGAGAGATGCGTGCGGACGGTGTCGCCGTCCAGGTACTCGACGATGTGCCCGCGATCGTCGAGCGCGGGCCCGACGATGTGGGCAATCGTGGTCTTGCCCGAGCCCGAGAGCCCCGTGAACCAGAGCGTGAAGCCGCCGCCGCGCGTGCGGTCGGATTCCGGGTGCTCGTGGGCATAGATTTGTTCCGTCATTCCGTCCTTTCCTCGAGAGATGGATCCCACATTCAAGCTTCAGCGCGGGGGAGCTCCATGGTTCCCCTGGGAGCCTCCTCCTTCGTCTGCCGGCCGCTGCTCAGCCATGTCCTCCAGATGGATGCCACATTCAAGCTTGTCGGAGCCCGCCCAGCGGCCCGCCCGCTCCTCCTCGTCCGGCCGAGTCGGCCGCGTGCAGGGGATGCAGCCGATCGAGCGGTACCCGCCGTCGTGCAGCGGATTGTAGGGAATGTTATTCGCCTCGATGTAGCGCCAGACGTCCTTCTCGCTCCAGTCGGCGAGCGGCTGCACCTTCCAGACGCCGTACCGCTCGGAGCGTTCGACCTTCCTCGCTCCCGCCCGAGAGGGCGACTGCTCGCGGCGAATGCCGGAGACCCAGGCATCGTACGGCTCCAGCGTCTGGATCAGCGGCTCCACCTTGCGGATGTGGCAGCAGCGGTCGGGGTCGCGCTCCCAGAGGTTCGGCCCCTCCTGCTTGTGCTGCTCTGCGACGGTGATGATCTCCGGCCGGATCAGCGACAGCCCGTAGCGCTCGACCAGGCGCTCCCGCGTCTCGTACGTCTCCTTGAAGAAGAGGTGCGTGTCGAGCTCGACGATGTCCACGTCGAGCCCGAGCTCGGAGACCATGTGGACGAGCACCGAGGACTGCTTCTGCCAGGAGCAGGAGAGGCAGAGCCTCTCGCCCCACTCCTCGACGGCCCAGCTGAGAACGCCCTCCGCCGGGAGCGCCTCGATCTCGGCGTCAGTCAGCGACGTGCGCGGGCTGGCGCTCACTGAGCAGGACCTCCTTCAGCGTGTCGGCGCGAAGCCCGAGGCGGAGGGTCTCGAGCGGGATGACCTCCTCGGGCGGGATGTTGCCCAGGTTGACTTCGGGCCCGAAGCGGCGCACGAACCAGGCCTGCGCGGCCTTGGTCGGCGCCTCGAAGACGATGTCGCCGAGCTCGATGCCGTGGACGATCTCGTCGATGAGCCCGGTGCGCATCTCGCCGTCGCGGCGATAGATCCCCGCAGTGCCGCCCTCGCGCCCCTCCGTGATGACCTTCCAGGCGCCCGCGCTCAGCTCCTCACGCATCCATTCGACCCACTGGTAGGGGGCATAGACCACGTCGGAGTCCTTCGAGCCCACCTCGCTCATGACGACGAAGTCCTGGGCGAGCTCCGCGATCAGCTCGAGCTTGCGCTCGCGCGGCAGTTCGATCGTCCCGTCGGAGACCTCCACGTGCGAGAAGCGGTTCTCGACCAGCCAGGCGCGGTACTCGTCGAGCTTCCCGCGGCCGATGACCGCCTCGAAGAGCGTCCCGCCGCACACGACGGGCGTCTCGAACGAGCGGTAGAGCGCGATCTTCTTCTCCAGGTTGCGCGTGACGTACGACGTCCCCCAGCCGAGCTTGACCACGTCCACGTACTCGCCCGCCGTGTCGAAGAGGCCCTCGATGTCGCGCAGGTTCATCCCCTTGTCGATGACGTGCGTGAGGCCCTGCGCCCGCGGCTTCGGCGAGCGGGCCGGCACGTCGAGGAATCCGTCGAGGTCAGAGTCGGGCATAGAGATCCTCCAGTCGCTTCTTCGCCTGTTCCTGGACGTCGTGGTAGAGGGAGTTGCCGTGGGCGTCGATGGCGACGGTGAGCGGCCCGAAGTCCTTCACGCGGAACTTCCAGAGGCACTCGGGCATGAGCTCCTCCCAGGCGACCTCCTCGATCTCCTCGATCTGGGTCGTCTCGAGCGCGGCCGCTCCGCCGACGATGGCGAAGTAGACCATCCCGTGGCGGCGCATGGGCTCGATCGCCTCGTCGGGCAGGCCTCCCTTGCCGCAGATCGCGCGGACGCCGTAGTCGCGCCCGAGCGGCTCGGTGAAGCGCACCATGCGCGCGCTCGTCGTCGTGCCGATGCAGACCTTCTCGTAGCGGCCCTCGGCGACCTTGCGGACACCCGGCGCCGTGTGCAGGAGGAAGGCGCCGTTCAGATCCATCGGCGGCTCCACGCCCTGGTCGAAGATGCGGATCTGCGTGCGGTCGCGGATGCCGATGATATGGCCGTCCACGAGCACGGAATCCCCGGCCTTGAGCTTGCGGATCTCCTCCTCCGTCGTCGGAAAGGTCAGGTGACGCTCGGCCATCACACCGCCTCCTTCGGCCACGTCCCGGGGTCTGACCCCTGGTCAGGTCCGAAACGGACGGCTTGCCTGTGGAAAACCGCTTCGCCAGTCAGCCGCGGCCCGTTGACTGCGAGCACCGCTCCCGGCCGGAGAGGCCATGCCCGGGGGTCAGACCCCTGGACCCGTCTCGAAAAGACACCCATCAGGCCTCCCGGTCGTAGTCGACGGTGCCGTCGGCTGCGATGTGCGCGGTTGCGCGCCTCGCCGCCCAGCACTGGTAGTTGACGGCCACGGGATTGAGGGTCATATGCGTGTCGGCGTGCTCCACGTGGCAATGCAGCACCGTCACGTCGCCCCCGAGCCCCATGGGCCCGATCCCGGTCTCGTTCAGCAGGTCGGTCAACTCGACCTCGAGCCTCGCCACCTCGGGATCCGGATTCCGCGTGCCGACCGGACGCGCGATCGCCTCCTTGGCGAGGTGCATGGCGAAGTCGGCGGAGCCGCCGACCCCGACGCCGACGATCCCGGGCGGGCACGGCTTCCCGCCCGCGCCGACGATGGACTCGAGCACGAAGCGCTTGATGCCCGCGACCCCGTCGGCGGGGACGCACATCTTCAGGAAGCTCATGTTCTCCGAGCCCGAGCCCTTGGGCACGCACTTCACGTCCAGGCCGTCCCAGTCCGAAACGAAATCCCAGTGCACGATCGGCACGCGATAGCCCACGTTCTGGCCCGTGTTCTCACGCGTGAGCGTATGCACCGTGTTCGAGCGCAGCGGATGCTCGACTGTCGCGCGCTCGGTCCCGTCGTAGAGCGCCTGGTAGATCCGAGCCGGGTGGAGCGGGAAGAGCTCCCCCACACGGCAGTAGTAGACCGCGATGCCGGTGTCCTGGCAGACCAGGTTCTGCTCGTCCTCCGCAACCTGAACGTTACGGAGGATGGTCTGGAGCACCCGCCGGCCCGGCACCGAAGTCTCCCGCTCGGCCGCGTCTGCGAGCGCGTCGCGCAGATCCTGCGGGATGTCCTTCAACGCCCAGACGTAGAGGTGCGCCGCGGCTTCCTCGACCATCTTCTGGAGATCCGTCGCGATCGCCATCAGCTCCTCGCCTTCTCCGCGGCCGCCTTCCCGGCTCGACGGCCGAACACGCAGCACTCGAGCAGGGAGTTCCCCATCATGCGGTTGCGACCGTGCGTCCCGCCGGCGATCTCCCCGCAGGCGAACAGGCCCTCGAGCGTCGTCTCGCCGTTCTCGCTGATCAGGAGCCCGCCGTTCTGGTAGTGGAGCACGGGAAACGTGAGGATCGGCTGGGCGAGCGGATCGATCCCGGCCGCGCGGTAACGGCGCAGCATGTACGGGAGCGAGATGGCGGCGTCGCGCTGCGAGATCCGCGTCGTGTCGAGCCACACGGCCGGGCGGCCGTCGTCCGTCGCCACTCCGTTTCCCCTCTCGACCTCGTCGAAGATCGCCTGCGAGACCTCGTCGCGGGGGCCGAGCGAGTCGGTGAACTCCTCGCCCTCGGCGTTGAGGAGGACGGCGCCGTACGCCCGTGTGGTCTCGGGGATGGAGTAGCCCTGCATGTTCGCCGGCCACGCCCCGCCGTTCGGGTGGTACTGGAGCGCGTCGAGGTCCCGCGCCTCGGCGCCGAGCTCGATCGCGATCCGCGTCACCTCACCGGTCGCGCCGGGATGGTTC
>JBOHAJ010000204.1:0-4338 GCA_050697715.1 Gaiellaceae bacterium | reverse complement strand
CCTTGCCCTTCTTGAACTTCTCCGCCAGCTTCTCGGCTTCGTGCCGGTCGACCTTGGCGTGCGCCTCCTCCACCAGGGAGAGGATGTCGCCCATCCCGAGGATGCGCGAGGCCATGCGGTCCGGGTGGAAGTACTCGAGCTGGTCGAGCTTCTCCCCGGTGGACGCGAGCTTGACCGGCTTGCCGGTGACCGCCCTGACGGAGAGCGCCGCGCCGCCGCGCGCGTCGCCGTCGAGCTTCGTGAGGAGAACGCCGTCGAAGTCGACCCGCTCGGCGAACGCCTCGGCGACGCCGACGGCCTCCTGGCCGGTCATCGCATCGAGGACGAGAAGCACGTTGTGCGGCTTGACCTCCTTGCGGATCGACCCCAGCTCCTCCATGAGCGGCTCGTCGATCTGGAGGCGCCCGGCCGTGTCCACGATGACCACGTCCCGGCCTTGCGCCTGCGCCTGCTGGACGCCGTGGCGCGCGACGGCGACGGCGTCCTTCGTGCCGCGGTCCGCGTACACGGGAATCTGGATCTGCTTCCCCAGCTGCTCGAGCTGGTCGATCGCCGCCGGGCGCTGGAGGTCGGCAGCGACGAGGGCAGGCGCCTTGCCCTCCTTCTTGCGCAGGTGCAGCGCGAGCTTGGCAGCGGCGGTCGTCTTCCCCGATCCCTGCAGGCCGGCGAGGAGGATCACGGTCGGCGGGCGGCCCGAGAACGCGAGCTTCGAGCCGCCGGAGCCCATCAGCGCCGTCAGTTCCTCGTGCACGATCTTCACGACCTGCTGCCCCGGCGTGAGGCTCTTCGTCACCTCCGTCCCGGCGGCGCGCTCCCGGAGCTTGGCGACGAACTCCTTGACGACCTTGAAGTTGACGTCCGCCTCGAGCAGGGCGAGGCGGATCTCGCGCATCGCACGCGAGAGGTCCTCCTCGGTGAGGACCCCGCGGCCGCGGAGGTCGCCGAGCGCGGCCTGGAGCTTGTCTGCAAGGGTGTCGAACATCGACCGGCCGGAAAGTCTAGCTTCGGCCCTTTGTCACGAATCGGAGGAGGTCGGCATGACGGACATCGCGAAGGTGATCACGATCATCGGCAACCATCCCGAAAGCTTCGCCAAGGCCGCCGAGGTCGCGGTGCAGGAGGCGGCCAAGACGTTGCGCGGCATCACGGGGGCGGACGTCGTCTCCATGAGCTGCGAGGTCGAGGGCGACCGCATCACCATGTACCGCACCACCGTGAACATCGCGTTCGCGATCGAGCGGTAACGCCGAAAACGGGAAACGTCAGACGCGCGCGCGGTCGCCCGAGAGCGCAGTCGCACCGATCTGGCCGAGCTCGGCCGCGGCGGGCGCGTACACGTTGTAGAGCTGATAGAGCTGCGGGTCCGGCTGGCTCTGCTCGGAGAGCCCGGCGTCGTTGATGGCGGACATCAGCCTCTCCTCCACGAAGCGCCCGAAGGCTTCCTGGGACTCCCAGATGTCGAAGACCCGCCAGCCGCTCGGCCCCGGGCCGGCCGTGTGGAGGATCAGGCCTTCGATCGGATTGTCTCCGAGGTTGAGCGCATCGTTCACACGGTCGTAGTCCGCCTGCGTGACACCTTCCCATTCGAGCAGCATCGCCGTCGCCATCGTTCCTCCTTTGCACCGCTCTGCCGTGAAGCCCGACGATACGCTCACAGACCCTCCCCGGCAAGGAAGCCCGCGTATTTGTCAATACGGGACGACGGAGGACGCCGCAGAGCGCCGCTTTGCAGCCGTCAGAAGAGTGGCGTGTATTGCCGGGCGGGGTACTAGTTCGACTGCGCCGTCGGGCGCACGAGGATCTCGTTCATGTCCACGTGCGGTGGCTGCGAGACGGCGTAGAGCACGGAGCGGGCGACATCGTCCGGCTCGAGGGCGCCGCTGACCGGGTCGTCGAAGAAGGGCGTGTCCACCATGCCCGGCTCGACGACCGTGACCCGTACACCCGTCCCGTCGAGCTCTTGCCGGGCGGCCTCGCCCATGGCGGTCACCGCCCACTTCGTGCAGGAGTAGAGGGAGCCGGCGAGGACGCGGCGCCCGGCGACGGAGCTCGTCACCAGCAAGTGCCCACGCGATTCCTTCAGGGCCGGGAGAGCCGCCCGGATCGTCAACGCAGCGCCGTAGACGTTGGTGAGCACCATCTCACGCCAGTGCTCGGGCGTCGACTCGAGGAAGCCCCGCTTCGCGCCGAAACCGGCATTGGCGAAGGCGACGTCGAGCCGCCCCCAGGCGTTCAGCGCGGCTCCCACGAGCGCCCGCTGCTCGTCCCACTCGGTCACGTCGCAGCGCACGGCGAGCGCCCGCTCCGGTCCGCCCAGCTCCGCGGCGAGCGCTTCGAGCTTCTCGAGCCGCCGGGCCCCGAGCACGACACGGAAACCGGCCTCGACCGCCCGCCGCGCGGTCGTCTCTCCGATCCCGCTGGAGGCGCCGGTGATGAGGAAGACCCGCTCGGCCAGAGCTACTCTCCCCCCACGAGGGCCTGCGCGAACTCGCGGGGGTCGAAGGGCTGGAGGTCGTCGAGCGTCTCCCCCACGCCCACGAGCTTCACCGGCAGCCCGAGCTCGTGAGTGACGGCGACGGCGACACCGCCCTTCGCCGTCCCGTCCAGCTTCGTCAGCGCGACGCCGGAGATCCGCACGGCCTCGTCGAAGAGCTTCGCCTGGCGGAGTCCGTTCTGCCCCGTGGTCGCGTCGAGGACGAGGAGGGTCTCGTGCGGCGCTCCGTCCAGCTTGCCTGCGATGACGCGCCGGATCTTCGCCAGCTCTTCCATCAGGTTCGTCTGCGTGTGCAGGCGGCCGGCCGTGTCCACGATAACGACGTCGCGCCCGCGCGCCTCGGCCGCCGAGATGGCGTCGAAGGCGACCGCGGCGGGGTCGGCACCCCGCTGCGCGCCCACGAAGTCCGCCCCCGCCCGGCCGGCCCAGATCTCGAGTTGCTCCTCGGCGGCCGCCCGAAACGTGTCCGCGGCGGCGAGCACGACCGACCGCCCCGACTCGCGCAGGCGATGGGCGAGCTTGCCGATGGTCGTCGTCTTCCCCGTCCCGTTCACGCCGACGACGAGGACGACGCTCGGAGGGCCGTCGAGCGCGAGCCGGTCCTGGCCGTCCACGGTCATGAGGTCGGCGACGACCTCCTCCAGCCCGGCTAGCAACTCGGCCTCGCTCGCCGGCTCCTGCTCCTCCAGCCGCCGGACGATCTCCACCGTGGCAGGGACGCCGCAGTCGGCGGCCACGAGGTGCTCCTCGACGCGTTCCCAGGCCTCGTCGTCCGTGGGGTCGAAGAGCAGCTCCCGCGTGAGCGCCTGCCGGCTCGCCGACAGCGACTCGCGGAGGCGCGAGAACCAGCCGCGGCGACGCTCATCTCCTTCCGGCGCGGCCTGGCCCTCCTCGCCGAGGAACTCGGCCCAGGTGCGCGTCACGCGCTGAGAGCCTGGGCCTCGGGCGCGGCGGCGAGCCGCTTGGAGACGATCTGCGAGATCCCGTCGTCGCCCATCGTGACGCCGTAGAGGATATCGGCGGCCTCGATCGTCCGTTTCTGATGCGTGACGACGATGAACTGCGCCCGTCCCGCGAAGCGGCGCAGAAGTTCAGTAAAGCGGCCGATGTTCGCGTCGTCGAGGGCGGCCTCGACCTCGTCCAGGAGGTAAAACGGGCACGGCCGCGCGAGGAAGAGCGCAAACAGGAAGGAGATCGCGCCGAGCGCCTTCTCCCCGCCGGAAAGGAGCGAGAGCCGTGTGATCCGCTTGCCGGCGGGCTGGAGCTCGATCTCGATGCCGGGCTCCTCCCCGTCCTCGTCCTCGACGCGGATGAGCCGGCCCATTCCTCCCGGGAACAGTGTCGCGGCCACCTCCTCGAAGTGGCGCTCGACCTCCGAGAGGGTCTCCTCGAAGCGACGCTCGACCGTGTCCGTGAGGTCGTCGCGGAGCTTCGCGAGCTCGGCCAGCGAGCGCTCGAGGTCCTCGCGCTGGCGCGTGAGATCCTCCAGCCGTTCCTTCTCCTGCGCGTGCTCCTCCGCAGCCAGCGGGTTCACCTGACCGAGCGCCTCGCGCCGGCGCTCGAGCCGCGCGAGCTGCCCGCGCAACGCCTCCGCCTCCTCCTCGCTCAGCGCCTCCGCCGCGGCGTCCTCGGGAAGCCTCCTGAGGACCTCTTCGCGCTCTGCCTCGAGGCGAGCGCACTCGATCCCGACGGCCGAGAGCCGCTCGGCCGCCTCAGCCGCGGCGCGGCGGAGCTCCGACTCGCGCGCGCCCAGTCGACGCAGCTCCTCTCCCAGATGGCCGGCTCGGGTCCCGCCCGCGTCCACGCGCGCGCGGAGCGGCGGCTCGAAGCGCGCGGCAGTCACC
>JBOHAJ010000203.1:0-6636 GCA_050697715.1 Gaiellaceae bacterium | reverse complement strand
CCCTGACCCACTCCGCACCGGCGCTCGACCTTTCCCTCCTCCTCGAAACGACGCGATGACGCTCCTCCAGCTCGACAACATCCCGGCGCTGCAAGACGAGGTGCGCGCGCTCGCCCGGGAGCGCGGCGCCGTCATCCTCGCCCACAACTACCAGCTGCCCGAGGTGCAGGATGTGGCCGACTTCGTCGGCGACTCGCTCGGGCTCTCGCGCGAGGCCGCCGCGACGGACGCCGAGGCGATTGTCTTCTGCGGCGTCCACTTCATGGCCGAGACGGCCGCCATCCTGAGCCCCGAGAGGACCGTGCTCATCCCGGACCTCGACGCGGGCTGCTCGCTCGCCGCCTCGATCACCGCCGAGCAGCTGTGCAAGTGGAAGACGGAGAACCCCGGCGCCGTCGTCGTCTCCTACGTCAACACGACCGCCGAGGTGAAGGCCGAGAGCGACTACTGCTGCACGTCGGGCAACGCGAAGTCGGTCATCGAGGCGATCCCGGAGGAGCGAGAGATCCTCTTCCTGCCCGACATGTTTCTGGGCATCTGGCTGGAGCGCGTCACGGGCCGCAAGCTCCGGATCTGGAGCGGCGAGTGCCACGTCCACGCCGGCATCCGCCCGGACGACATCGAGCGTTGGCAACGCGAGGCGCCCGACGCCGAGCTCCTCGTCCACCCCGAGTGCGGCTGCGCGAGCCAGTGCATGGCCTTCGGCAACGAGCGGACGCACATCCTCTCCACCGAGGGGATGATCAACTTCGCCAAGTCCTCCCCGAAGAGCCGCTTCCTCGTCGCGACCGAGACCGGGATCCTGCACCGGCTGGGGAAGGAGGCGCCCGGCAAGCGCTTCGAGGCCGTCTCCGAGCGCGCGATCTGCAAGTACATGAAGATGATCACGCTCGAAAAGCTCCGCGACTCACTCCGCGACTGGAAACACGTCGTGACCGTTCCGACGGACGTCGCCGACCGCGCCCGGCTCGCGATCGAGCGGATGGTCGCGATTACGTGAGCTCCGCGCGGCGCTCCTAGACGACTACCCTGGGGTCGTGAACCGTCTCGCCCAGGAAACGAGCCCTTACCTGCTCCAGCATGCGGACAATCCGGTGGACTGGTACCCGTGGGGCGAGGAGGCATTCACGCGGGCGCGGGACGAGGACCGACCCGTCCTCCTCTCGGTCGGCTACGCGGCCTGCCACTGGTGCCACGTCATGGAGCACGAGTCCTTCGAGGACGCCGAGACCGCCGCGCTTATGAACGAGCAGTTCGTCTGCGTGAAGGTCGACCGGGAGGAGCGGCCGGACGTGGACGGCCTCTACATGGACGCGGTCGTCTCCATGACCGGCCACGGCGGCTGGCCGATGACCGTCTTCCTCACGCCCGAAGGGAAGCCGTTCTACGGCGGCACGTACTTCCCGCCCGAGCCGCGCTTCAACATGCCCGGCTTCGGCCAGGTGCTCCTCGCGGTCGCGGAGGCCTACAGGACGCGGCGCAACGACATCGAGCGGCAGGCCGGCCTCCTCGTGGACGCGATCCAGGAGACGAGCGCGCAGCCGCCCTCGGCCGAGCCGCTCACGACTGAGCTCCTGACGCGCGCCGTCTCCGCGCTTCGCCGGCAGTTCGACCCCGAGCACGGCGGCTTCGGCGGCGCGCCGAAGTTCCCGCCCGCCTCGAGCCTCGAGCTCCTCCTGCGGCTCCGCCGGGAGGACGCCCTCGAGATGGTGCGGCTGACCCTCGACCGCATGGCCGCAGGCGGGATCTACGACCACCTCGGCGGCGGCTTCCACCGCTACGCCGTGGACGCAGTCTGGCTCGTGCCGCACTTCGAGAAGATGCTCTACGACAACGCGTTGCTCGCCTCGGCCTACCTGCACGCTTGGGCCGTCACCGGCGAAGAGCGCTACCGGCGGGTGGTCGAGGAGACCCTCGACTACGTGCTTCGCGACCTGCGCCTCCCGGAGGGCGGGCTGGCGTCCGCGCAGGACGCGGACACGAACGGCGTCGAGGGACTCACGTACACCTGGACGCCGGACGAGATCCACGAGGTGCTCGGCTCCCAGGCCGCCGAGCCGGTCCTGCAGCGGTTCGGCGTGACGGCAGAGGGCAACTTCGAGGAGCGGAACGTCCTGCACGTCGGGGATCCGGCGGTCGAGGTCCCCCCGGAGACCCTGCAGCGGTTGCTCGAGGAGCGAATGCGACGCGAGCAACCGCTGAGAGACGACAAGGTCCTCGCCGCCTGGAACGGGCTCGCGCTGGCCGCCCTGGCGGAGAGCGCGCACCGTCTCGGCCGCCCCGACTATCTCGACGCGGCCCGTGCGCTCGCCGAGTTCCTCCTCGGCCCGCTGTCGACCGCCGAGGGCCGCCTGCTCCGCACCTACCGTGACGGCGTCGCCAAGATCGACGCCTACCTGGAGGACTACGCGAACGTCGCCCACGGCCTCTTGGAGCTGCACTGGGCGACGGGCGAGCTCCGCTGGCTCGAGGACGCCCGCCGCCTGGCCGGCCTGGCGATCGAGCTTTTCGCGGACACGGAGAACGGCGGGTTCTTCGTGGACGCGCCGAGCGGCAACGGCCTCGTCGCCCGGCGCAAGGAGTTCGACGACCACCCCACCCCCTCCGGCAACTCGATGCTCGCCTACGTGTTGCTGCAGCTCGCCCACATCCACGGCGACGAGGAACTGGAGAAGCAGGCCGTCGGCGTCTTCCGCCTGGCCCGAACCCTGCTGGAGCGGGCGCCGGCCGCGGTCGGCCAGCTTCTCTGCGCCCTCGACCTGCACTTTTCGGCCCCGCTCGAGGTGGCCGTCGTGGGCGACTCCGAGGAGCTGCGCCGGGCCGCGCTCGAGCCGTTCCGCCCGGACGCGGTATACGCCTTCACGCCGGAGCCGACAGAGTCGGTGCCGCTCCTGGCCGGGAAGGACCTCGTGAACGGGCGGCCGGCCGCCTACGTCTGCGAGCGCTTCGCCTGCCAGCGCCCGGTCACGACGGCGGAGGAGCTGCGAGCCGCGCTCTGACCGCGGCACGCGGAGTATTCGCTCTGCCCTACCCCCCGGATCGCTTCGCGGCGCGCGCCCGCGCGTACGGCTCGAGCCCTTCCATCGCGCGCGCAACCGCCCAGTCGTGATTCCAGCGGAAGAGCGGCCGCAGGAGCGGGGTCAGGTAGCGGAGTAGCGGCCGGTCCGCGCTCACGCGCCAGTCGAAAGCGACGTGCGTCCCGCCGTTCTTCTCGGTGAGGGTCCAGATGCCGCGCCCCGCGAGGTCGCCCACCACGTCGGCCTCGATCTCGTGCGGGGGCTCCATCCGAACGATCGTCGAGCGCGTCTTCAGCCGATAGGGGAGCCGGCCCTTGAAGTGCTGGCGCGAGGCGACCCCGACCGCGGGCGGACCGTCGGCGTCGGCCGCGATGTAGACCGGCTTCCACCACTCGGGGTATGTGCGGGCGTCGGCGAGCGCGTCGAAGACGACCTCGATCGGGGCATCCACGTCCCACTCGTCCTGGAACAGGTACCCGTGCCCCGTCGGCGGTCCTTCCTCGCGGCCGACTCGGTAGCCGCGGAGCCGCCCGACGGGTGCGAGCGCCGCCGCAAAGGTCCGCTGCACCGCGAGGGGCGGCCGCGTGGCGTGGCCGACCTCCGGAAAGGCGTGCGCGGCGACTGCGAGCTGGAGCGGCGTCGGCGAAGCGTTTCCGCGCAGACGGACGAAATCGTAGAGCGCCTCGATGAACTCCCCCGTGTCGAGGGCGGGCCGGAGCTCGAAGCGCACCTGCACCGGCTCGCGCCGGAGCGCGACGAGGCGGTGGGGCGTACCCGCCGGTACGACGAGGACGTCTCCGGGCCCAAGCCGCCGCTCTTCGCCCGCGAACACGAGCCCGAGCTCGCCGTCCAGCACCTCGTGGCTCTCGGACTGGCGCGGGTGGACGTGCTCCTGCACGAGGAAGCCGGCGGGTCGGAAGAGAAGGTCGTACTCGAGCACCTCGCCGCCGGTCTCCCGCGCCGTGCGCCGGAAGACGAGGCGCTCGCCGCTCACCGGGTTCTCCAGCACCTGCCCCGCGCTCGCCACCGGCAGAGACTACTGCGTCAACGCCTTCAGGAGGGAACAGAGCCCGGGAGCGTCGCGACGACCTAGGACTGCGTCGGCCGGTCCGAGACGGGACGTAACACGAGCACGCCCGCGAGCGCCGCGGCGGCGAGCACGACGAGCGCCACCCGGCTCGCGCCGGGCTTCCCCATCAGGTCGGTCGCGCCGCTCAGAAGGAAGACCGTGCCGCCCCAGAGCACGAAGGGGCCGATGCCGCTCGACAGCGTCCCCGCGAGCGCGTAGAGGCCGAAGAGCTCGCCCCGCCGGTGCTCAGGGCTCAGCCGGAGCATGAAGACGCGATCGCTCGTCCAGACGCCGCCAAGCGAGATGCCGACGACCGGCCCGGCAATCCAGATCAGCATCGTCGAGCCTGTGGCCCCGACAGCCACGAGCGTCCCGGAGAAGACGACCAGGATGCCGACGAGCACGTGCTTGGGCCCGAAGCGCTCGACGAGCCGGCCGGCGACGAGCGCGCCGACGACGGCCGAACCCGTGGCCACTGGGAGGAGCACGTCGATCGAGTCCTCCGAGAGCGTCGTATTCCGCCGCGCGTAGGTCACCATGAAGGCGATCACGGTCGCGATCGCGTCCACGTAGAGGAACCGCGCGAGGAGGAAGCGACCCACCCCGCTTCCGGCCACCTCTCCCAGGCTGGTCCGAACCTGCACGAGCGTCTCCCGCGCGAGGCGGCCGTCGACGCGGGGCGGCGGCCCCGCCTCCGGCTCCCGCACGAAGAGAAAGCACGGGAGCGCGAAGAGGAGGAAGAGCGCTGCCGTCGGCAGGAACGAGCGCTCGTTCTCGCCCTCGGGAACGAGACCCGTCGCGGCGAAGAACCCGAAGACGAAGAGGACGCCGACGTAACCCAGGCCGACGCCGAGGCCGGAGACCTGCCCGCGATGCTCGGGCGCCGAGACCCGCGCGAGCAGCGGGTCGTAATGGGCGAGCGCGCTGTTGAAAGCGAAGATCGCGATTCCCGCGACGACCAGCGCGAGCGAGATCGTCGGAACGACGCTGATCACCGCGGTCGCGGTCACGCAGAGAACCGTGAAGCCGACGAGGAACGGCTTGCGCCGGCCCCAGCGGTCTGCCACCGCGCCGAAGAGCGGCAGGCTCAGGACGAGGACGACGGCGACGACGAAGCTCATCACCCCGACCCAGATGTCCTCGACCCCCCGCTGGTCGATGATCCAGTCATTGAAGTAGCGCGTGATGACGACGTACGAGAACATCGTGTTCGCGAAGTCGTAGAACGCCCAGGAGACCGCGGGCACCGTGAGGAGCCCGCCGCGCGCAGCCGCGGTCGAGGTCGCAGTCACGCCCCAACACTAGAGCGCAGCGCGCAGCAGGCGGAAGTGCGCTAGCTGCGGATGAAGACAGGAGTCCCGAGCGGGACCCTGCGGAAGAGGTAGCGCAGGTCGGCGTCCCTGGCGTGCGGGCAGCCGGCCGAGGAGGGGACGCCGATGGAGCCCGGGTCATTCGTGCCGTGAACCGCAATCCGGTCGCCGCCTCGCCAGCCCGCGGGCAGGTTCGGCTGGTGGGCCGAAAGGGCGAGGATGCAGCAGCCGTAGGAGGCGCTGTACGCTGCGCCCGAGAGCTTGTCGGTGACGGCGAAGCGGCCGCGGGGCGTAGGAGACTCGGGCCGGCCGATGCCGACGGTCATGCGGCGAAGCACCCGGTTCCCCTCCATCAATACGAGACGCCGGGCGGAGAGGTCGAGGACGAGGCTCTTCAGCGTGCGAGTCTTACGTAGGGCGCTCTCGCGCGGATCCAGCCAACCCAGCTGTCCGTTTGGGACGTGCGTCGTGACGACGCCGAACCAGCGGCCACGCTTGCGGACGACCGCGACCGTCTGCGGCGAGCCGAACTCGGTGCGCTCACCGAGAGAGGCGATGACGGGGCCGCCCGGCGAGGAGCGCAGTCTCAGCTCATGGCCAGGGGCAGGACGGAGAATCAGGTAACTCGGCGGGCGAGTCTTCGTTGCCGGGGCTGCCGGAGACACGCGCCCCCCGGGGGCTACGGGCGAGCCGGCATCCGGAACACCACTCCACTCTGAGAGTCGCGCAGAGGCTGGAGAAGGGCGACCCACAGCCACCCCGGCGAACAGGCAAAGCGACAGAACGACTGCAGCGGCTTTTCGACGCATGAGGCTTGCTCCTCCGCTCGCCGCAGCCCGTTTCGACGCGCGTCCCCCGCGAGCGGCAGGGATCGCGCCTGACGTCTAATCCGAGGAATCTCGGAGGTGCACCACCTCCCTCGTAATCGCGATGAGAGGCCGTCGCAGCCCTTCCGGGGGGTGTCTGTCCCGCGGCCTCGACAAACACATACCCGTAGCCCGCGGGCCTCTAACTCTCCGTACGCAATCTGGTAAACAAAAGACCTGCTTTTGCAGGTCTTTCATGGAGCTAGTCGGACTCGAACCGGCGACCTCCTGGGTGCGATCCAGCCGCTTTGCCGCCGTGGAAACTGCATGGCTGAGCCATTTTCGGGCTCCTCTGCGAGTCCCCGCAACATCTCCCCAACATTCTGGGGTCTGTTCTCCACTAGGACAACGGCTCAGGAGTTAGGTCTGATGGT
>JBOHAJ010000202.1:0-2734 GCA_050697715.1 Gaiellaceae bacterium | reverse complement strand
GTCGCGCACATGCTGTCAAGCATGCACGCTCCCTACGTCCTAGCCTGGCTTGCTTTTCGCGCGGCAGAGGCACGGCAACGCGACCGGGCGAGGCACTACTGATGGGCCAAGTCGTCCCGCTCCCCGCGCAGGAGCCGACGCCGGAGGAGCGCCCCGTCCTCGTCGTCGACCTGGGCGGCCAGTACTCGCAGCTCATCGCCCGCCGCGTGCGCGAGTGCCGCGTCTACTCGGAGCTCGTCCACCACACAGCGCCTGCGCGCGAGCTTGCCGCGCGCAGGCCGCTCGCGCTCGTTCTGTCGGGCGGCCCGGCCTCGGTGTACGCCGAAGGCGCACCTGGGGTGGATCCGGGCCTCTTCGAGCTCGGCGTCCCCGTGCTCGGCATCTGCTACGGGATGCAGCTCATGGCGCAGGAGCTCGGCGGCCGCGTCGAGCGCACGGGCGCCTCGGAGTTCGGGCGCACGGACGTCGCCGCCGAGACCGCGAGCGAGCTCTTCGCCGGCCTTCCCCGCGAGCAGGTCTGCTGGATGAGCCATCGCGACTCGGTGACCGCGCCGCCGCTCGGCGCGCGCGTCGTCGCCGGCTCGCCCTCGACCCCGATCGCCGGCTTCGAGGATCCCGAGCGCGGGCTCTACGGCGTCCAGTTCCATCCGGAGGTCGTACACACCCCGCACGGGACGGCCCTGCTCAAGAACTTCCTCTACCGGGTCGCCGACGCGCCGCCGGTCTGGACGGCGGCCGCCGTCATCGAGGAGGAGACCGCCCGCGTCCGTGCGCACGTTGGACGCGAGCGCGTGCTCTGCGCGCTCTCCGGCGGAGTGGACTCGGCGGTGGCGGCGCTGCTCGTGCACAAGGCCGTGGGCGACCAGCTCACGTGTGTGTTCGTGGACCACGGGCTCCTGCGAAAGGACGAGGCGGCTCACGTCGTCGAGACCTTCGGCCGCAACTTCCAGGTTCCACTCGTGCACGTGGACGCGCGCGAGCGCTTCCTTACCCGGCTCGCCGGCGTCACCGACCCCGAGGAGAAGCGGAAGATCGTGGGCGAAGAGTTCATCCGCGTCTTCGAGGAGGAGGCGCGTGAGCTCGGGAGCGTTCGCTATCTCGTGCAGGGCACGCTCTACTCCGACGTGATCGAGTCGGGCGGGGCGGGGGACGGAGTCGCGGCCACGATCAAGTCGCACCACAACGTCGGCGGGCTCCCGGAGCGGATGGACCTGGAGCTCGTCGAGCCGCTGCGCATGCTCTTCAAGGACGAGGTGCGACGGGTGGGCGAGGAGCTGGGGCTGCCGGAGGAGATGGTCTGGCGCCACCCGTTCCCCGGCCCCGGGCTGGCAATCCGCATCATCGGCGAGGTGACGGAGGAGCGGCTCGCCATCCTGCGCGAGGCCGACGCCATCCTGCTCGAGGAGGTGCGGCGCGCCGGCCTCTACCGCGAGCTGTGGCAGTGCTTCGCGGTGCTTCCGGCGATCCGCTCCGTGGGCGTCCAGGGGGACGAGCGGACGTACGCGTACCCGATCGTGATCCGCGCCGTCACCTCCGAGGACGCGATGACCGCCGACTGGGCGCGGCTTCCCTACGACCTCCTGGAGACGATCTCGAGCCGCATCATCAACGAGATCCCAGGCGTAAACCGGGTCGCTCTCGATCTTTCCTCGAAGCCGCCGGCGACGATCGAGTGGGAGTAGACGCAGAGCGCGCCGAGGCCTGCCGCCTTCCCGACGAGGCGGCCGAGCCGCCGTGCCCCCGCTGCGGGGCGGAGATGTTCTGGACCAAGGCCTCGTGGCACTGCGCGAGCTGCCGGTACAAGGAGGGCTAGCTGCGGCTAGTGCCCCTCCAGGCAATACACGCCTGTCTCTGAGCCGCGATCACGCGGCGCCAGTGCCCACCCTCTTCCCTTGCCAAGGCTGTCTAGCCTTGGCTGCGGACGAGTGCGGCCTCTGGCTTGGTGCTCGCGACCCAGAAACGGGGCAGCATTACCTGAAGGGGCACGAGAAACTCGGGCGCGCGCTCCTATCATCCGACGAGATGACGCGTATCCGAGAGCTCGCCCGCGACGGGTCGCTTCCGTACCTCGCCGCCTATGCGTTCCTGGCCGTCGCGACCTATGCCGTCATGCTCCTACCGGGCGAACCCGACTACGCTGACGGCGGCGGAGGCGGCTGGCTGCTGGTCGACGTGTTGCTCATCTTCTCCCTCGCCCGCGGCTCACGGGTCGCCTGGACGATCGCCTGCGTGTTGAGCGCGTTCGGCGTTGTCGTCGGAATCGTGGCCACGGCGGTGCCGATCCCGCCGGGCATCGTCGCGCTCGTGGTCCTCCAGGCCGCGTCGCTACTGGTGCTCCTTACCCGCCCGGTGCGGGCCCACGTGGGCCGGATCGCCTCCGCCTAGCGCGGTCGCCGCTCGAGCGGCGCCGGAAGGCGTCGATCCCGCTCGGTTGTTGCGTACACATACCCCCCGCCCCTATCGAAACTCGACGAGGCAGGCGATAGACTCGGGCCACTCCTCGGCGGTTTTCGGTGCGGACCAAAATAGGGCGTCGGCTCCTCTTCAAAACGGCATTCTGTTGCGGGCTTTTGGCCCTCGGCCTCGTAGTCGCGGCTGCCCTTCCGGTCGAGCCCGGCTCGGGCCAGGTGGGATCGACGACCGAGCCCCCGCCGACGACGACCGAGCCCCCTCCTCCTCCTGATCCGGATCCGACCCCCGAGCCGGATCCGAACCCGAGCCCCGGCGGCGGGGG
>JBOHAJ010000201.1:0-10062 GCA_050697715.1 Gaiellaceae bacterium | reverse complement strand
CGCGTGGGGCAAGGTGCGCGCGCTCCTCGACTTCCGCGGCGCGAGGGTGAAGGAGGCAGGGCCGGGCACGCCGATCGAGATCCTCGGCTTCGACAAGCCGCCGGGCGCGGGCGAGCTCGCGCGCGTCGTCGAGAACGAGCGTCAGGCGCGCCACCTCGCCCAGCTGCGGGGCCAGCGGGTGCGCGCGGAGCAGCTCGCGAAGGCGCCGAAGAAGGGCGTCTCCCTCGAGGAGCTCTTCACGCAGATGGAGGCAGGGGCCCTCAGGGAGCTCAACGTCGTCGTCAAGGCGGACGTGCAGGGCTCCGTGGAGGCCGTCGTCGGAGAGCTGGGCAAGATCGACCACCCGGAGGTCGGCGTCAGCGTGATCCACACTGGCATCGGCGCCATCGCGGAGAGCGATGTCATGCTCGCCTCCGCCTCCAACGCGGTCGTGATCGGCTTCAACGTGCGGCCCAACGCGGACGCGCGCGCGCTCGCCGAGCGCGAGGGCGTGGACGTCCGCACCTATCGGGTCATCTACCAGCTCACGGACGACATCCGCCAGGCGCTCGTCGGCATGCTCGCTCCCGAGACGCGCGAGGAGGTGCTCGGCGAGGCGGAGGTGCGCGCGCTCTTCCGCGCCTCCCGGCTGGGCACCATCGCCGGCTGCTACGTCACGCGCGGCACCATCCGCCGCAACGCCCAGATCCGCGTCATCCGCGACGGCACCGTGATCTACGAGACGACGATTGCGAGCCTCAAGCGCTTCAAGGACGACGTCCGCGAGGTCCAGGAGGGCTTCGAGTGCGGGATCCTGCTCGAGGGCTTCAACGACGTCAAGGAGGGTGACGTCCTGGAGGCGTACGAGACGCGCGAGGTGGAGCGCACCGACCTCGAGGTCGCGGACGGCGGCGGACCGCCCCCGGCGCCGCCGGCCGACGAGGAGGCGTAGGGCGGAGGGGGCCCGTGGGCTCCTCGGGCTACGTCGTCGTCCTCTTTTGAGGTGGGGCAATCCTCTGGTTCCTCCACGGACCCCCTCCTCGCGGTGACGGGCAGCGGCTACATCGGGATTCTGTCGGTCGAGCTCCACTTCCCCGAGAACCACTCGCTCAAGGGGAAGCGCAAGGAACTCCTCTCCGTCAAGGCGCAGCTCCAGCGGCGCTTCGGCGCCTCGGTGGCCGAGGTCGACCACCACGAGGTCTGGCAGCGTGCACGACTCACGCTCGCCTGCGTCGCGCGGCGGCACCAGGAGCTCCACGACCTCCTCGACGGCGCCGAGCGCTTCCTCGCGTCACAGGCCTTCGAGCTGGGCAGCGTCGAGCGCGAGGTGGTCACGCTCGATGACTAGTGCCCATCCAGGTGATGCTGCCCGGCTTCTGGGTCGTGAGCATCAAGCCAGAGTCCGCACTCGCCCGCAGGCAAGGCTAGACAGCCTTGGTAAGGGCGAGGGTGGGCTCTGGTGCCGCGTGATCGCGGGCCATAAGCAGGCGTGTATTGCCTGGAGGGGCACTGGTCGGACCTTGGCCGTGCTCACGTTGGTCGGGGTGCTCGCGGCTTGCGGAGGCTCCGACGGTGAGGAGACCGAGCAGGCGGCGCCGTCGACGACGCCGACGGAGATCAGCACCACGACGGTCGTCGAGACCGAGACCGTTACGACGGAGGCCGAGACTCCGCCCGCGGCGTTTCCCGCATTCAGGACGCCTTCGGACAACATCGCCTGCCGCGTCTTCGGGTCGCCCTCAGCCCTCCGCTGCGACATCCTGAGCGGGCTTCGGCCGCAGCCGCAAGGCGAGTGCGAGCTCGACTGGGCGGGCTTCTACCTCGAGCAAGCGGGCGAGGCGAAGCTGGCCTGCGCGGGCGACTCGGTCTACCAGTCCGGCTCGCCGGTTCTCGGCTACGGCCGGCGCTGGCAGAGGGGCGCGCTGGCCTGCCTCTCCGAGCAAAGCGGCCTTGAGTGCAGGAACGGGAGCGGGAACGGGTTCTTCCTCTCGCGCGCCCGCTGGGACACCTTCTGAGGAGAGGCCGTGACGGGACGCATGCGACGCGTGAACGAGGCGCTCCGGGAGGTCCTTTCCGAGGCGATCGGCGAGCTGAAAGACCCGCGCATCGGCTTCGTCACCGTGACGGGGGTGAAGGCGAGCCCGGACCTCCGTCAGGCCACCGTCTACGTCAGCGTGCTCGGCTCGGAGAAGAAGCGGGAGGCGACGCTCGCCGGGCTCCAGTCCTCCCACGGAGTGCTCCAGGGCCGCGTGAACCGGGAGCTCCGGCTGAAGCGAACTCCTCTGCTGACCTTCGAGTACGATCCGACGGTTGAAAGGGGGGTGCGGCTTTCCACGCTCATCGATGAGCTCGCCCCAGACGAACACGCGCCAAGTTGAGCTTCACGAGGTCGCGGACGCGATCCGCGCCCACGACCGCTTCCTCGTCACGACGCACGAGAACCCCGACGGCGACGCCCTCGGCTCCCTGCTCGCGGCGGCGCTCGCCCTCCGCCAGCTCGGCAAGGACGCGGTCATGTTCCTCTCCGGGAAGACCCCCCTCCCGCACGAGTACGGCTTCATGGAGCTCGACGACCTCACGCGCACGCCGCCGAAGGACGCGGCCGAGCGCGTGCTCTTCGCGCTCGACTGCGCCAACGAGCGCCGCCTCGGGCCCGACGCCGACCTCCTTCTGCGTCGCGTGCCGCTCGTCATCGACCTCGACCACCACCACGACAACTCGCGCTTCGGGCACCTCAACCACATCGAGTCGAACGCCTCCTCGACCGGCGAGATCCTGCGCGACCTCTTCCGGGAGCTCGGGGTGAAGCTCACGCCGGGGATCGCGGAGGCGCTCTACATCGCCATCGTCACCGACACGGGCCGCTTCCAGTACGCGAACACGACGCCGAAGGCGCTCCGTCTCGCCGCCGAGCTCGTCGAGGCCGGCGCCAACGTGCACCGCGTCTTCCAGGACGTCTACGAGAACATCGCCTTCGCCAAGATCAAGCTCCTCGCCCGAGCGCTCGCGCAGGTGCAGGTCTACGAAGGCGGGCGCGTGATCGTCTCCCACCTCGACCGGGCGGACTTCCACGCGGCCGGCGCGGAGGAGCCCTTCTCGGAGGGCATCATCGACTTCCTGCGGGCCGTCGAGGGGACCGAGGTGGTCGCGCTCATCCGTGAGCCGCCGACCCAGAACGGCCCCACCCGCCGGGTCAGCCTGCGCACCCGTGCCGAGGACATCGACGTCTCGGCGATCGCACGCAAGAGCGGGGGAGGGGGGCATCCTCAGGCGGCCGGCTTCTCGAGCGAGGGCACGGTCGAGGAGATCACGGATTTCATCCGCCGCGAGTACCTCGCCCAGGCACCGGACGGCGCGTCGCCGCGGCGCGACTAGTGCCCCTGCAGGTAATGCTGCCCCGTTTCTGGGTCGCGAGCACCAAGCCAGAGGCCGCACCCGCACGCAGGCAAGGCTAGATAGCCTTGACAAGGGCGAGGGTGGGCTCTGGCGCCGTGTGATCGCGGGCCAGAAGCAGGCGTGTAGTGCCTGGAGGGGCACTAGCTCCGGACGCACCCTAACCGGGCTGGCCTAGTCTATTCCGCGTGGCTTCCGTGGAAGGCCTCGTGCTCGTGGACAAGCCCGTCGGGCCGTCGTCCTTCGAGGTCGTGCGGGGCTTGCGACGCCGGTACGGGACGAAGGCCGGCCACGCAGGGACGCTCGACCCCCTGGCGAGCGGGCTCCTGCTCGTGCTCCTCGGACGGGCCACACGCCTTGCCCGCTACCTCGTGGGGCTCGACAAACGCTACGTGACGGAGATCCGCCTCGGTCTGCGCACGTCCACGGGAGACGGGGAGGGGGACGTCGTCGAGGAGACGCCTCTGCCCACGAAGGCACAGATCCTCGCACTCGAGGGCGAGGTCGAGCTGCCCGTGCCACAGGTCTCCGCGGTCAAGATCGCCGGTGAGCGCGCCTACCGGCTCCACCGGCGCGGCGTGAACGTGGAGATGCCGCTCCGCCGCTCCACCGTCCACGATCTCCGCATCCTTCGCTTCGAGCCGCCGCTGCTCGAGCTCGGCCTGCACGTCTCCAGCGGGACGTACATCCGTGCCCTCGCCGACGTGCTCGGCGGCCACTGCCGGACGCTTCGCCGGACCGCCGTCGGGCCCTTCCGCGTCGAGGACGCGGACGAGGACACCGTGCGTGCGCCGCTGGCCGCGCTCCTGGCTCTGCCGGAACGACGCGTAAGCGAGGACGAAGCCCGGCTGCTGCGCACAGGCCGCCCCGTTCCCGGAGAGGGAAGGGGACCGGTCGCGTTGTGGATGGGTGAGGGTGAGCTCGTAGGGGTCGGCCAGGCTCGTGACGGCCTCATCCGGCCCGAGACCGTCTTCACGTGAAGCTCCTCAGGGAACGCGACTTCCGAAACTTCTGGCTCGGCGAGACCATCTCGCTGTTCGGCGACCAGATCAGCCTGATCGCGCTTCCGCTGGCCGCCGTGCTCGTGCTCGACGCCGACGCCGCGGACATGGGATACCTCACCGCCGCGGGTCTGGCGCCGCATCTCATTCTTTCGCTGCCGGCGGGAGTGTGGCTCGACCGCGTCGCCAGGCGGAGAAGGGTCATGATCGCCGCGGACCTCGTCCGCGCTTCCCTGGTCGGCAGCGTGCCGATCGCCTACGCGGCCGACGCCCTGACCATGGCGCAGCTCTACGGAGTCGCGTTCGCGACCGGCTGCCTGGCAGTGTTCTTCGACCTCTCCTACAGCACCGTCTTCGTCTCGATCACGGCACGCGAGCACTACGTCGAGGGGAACGCGCTCGTGAACGGGAGCCGTTCGTTCTCCTTCGTGGGCGGGCCCAGCCTGGGCGGCTTGCTCGTGCAGGCGTTCACCGCGCCCTACGCGTTGCTCGCAGACGCCGTCTCGTTCCTCGCCTCCGCGCTCTTCCTCGGACGGGTACGCGCGCCCGAGCCGCCGCTCGAGCCCGCCGAGGGCGGCATGCGCGTCCAGGTGGCCACGGGGATGCGTTTCATCGCCCACAGTCCGATCTTTCGGCCGATGCTCGCGGGCGTCGCGACCCTCAATTTCTTCAACTTCGCCTTCATTGCGCTCTTCGTCCTCTTCGCTACCCGGGAGCTCGACGTCGAGCCGGGGACGCTCGGCGCAGTTCTCGGGGCGGGCGCCGTCGGCGGGGTCCTGGGCGCGGTGGTCGCCGGACGCGTGGGACGGCGCCTCGGGCTCGGCCGTGCGTTCGTCCTCGGCTGCTTCCTCTTCCCGGCGCCGCTCGTCCTCGTACCCCTCGCGGGCGGACCGAGGCCGCTCGTCCTCACGATGCTCTTCGCCGCCGAGTTCCTGTCGGGGCTTGGCGTCATGATTCTCGACATCAACGTAGGCGCCATCATCCTCGCGGCGACACCGCACCGTCTCCGCTCGCGGGCGACCGGAGCCTTCCGCTTCGTCAACTATGGGATTCGCCCCCTCGGCGCTCTCGTCGGAGGAGCTCTCGGCTCGGTGATCGGCCTCCGCCCGACACTCTTCATCGCCACGGTGGCAGCCCTCGCAGGCCTTCTCTGGCTGCTCCCCTCGCCGATCCCGGGCCTGCGCGATCTTCCCGAGGAGGCGGTGTGATCGTCGCCCGCTCGCCCGCCGAGCTCGAGCCCGCCGAGCGCGCGGTGGCGATCGGGACGTTCGACGGCGTCCACCGCGGCCACCGGGCTGTGATCGAGGCCGCCCGCTCGAGCGGCCTGCGCTCGACCGTCGTCACCTTCGACCCGCACCCGCGCCTCGTGCTCGGTTACGAGGTGCAGCTCCTCTCCACCTTCGAGCGCCGCGCGGAGCTGATCGCCGACATCGGCCCGCACGAGCTCCTCGCCGTCGCGTTCACGCTGGAGCTCTCGCGTCTCCAGCCGGAGGAGTTCGTCGCCCGGGTGCTCGAGCCGATCGGCACGCGCGTCGTCTTCGCCGGCGAGGACTTTCGCTTCGGAGCCGGGCGCCGTGGCGACGTTGCGCTCCTGCGCAGTCTCGGGCTCGAGGTTCGCCCGGTCCCGCTCGTCGCGGGGGTCTCCTCAAGCCGGATCAGGGAGCTCGCGCGCGCAGGGGAGGTGGCCGTGGCAGCCAAGCTCCTGGGCCGGCCGTTCGAGCTCGAAGGCACGGTCGTGACCGGCGACCAGCGCGGGGGGACGCTCGGCTTTCCCACGGCCAATCTCGCGGCGGACGAGCACCTGCTGGTGCCCGCATACGGAATCTATGCCGGAGCCGCCCTGGGCACCCGCGCGGCGGTCTCGATCGGCGTCAACCCGCACTACGGAGGACGCGAGCGGCGCATCGAGGCGTTCCTCCTCGACTTCCAGGCCGATCTGTACGGAAGCCGCCTGCGACTGGAGCTCTGGCAGCGCCTGCGCGAGGAGCGCTCGTTCGCGAACGAGGACGAGCTCGTCGCACAGATCGACCGCGACGTCGAGCAGGCCCGCGCGGCGCGGCGTCCCGTGTAGGAAGGCGCCCAAGCTTTCGAAAACGCGCAAGTTTCGTGCGCCTCTTGCGTCTTCCAATATATGGGGCCCCTACCCACTGCCGTCAGGGTCCGGTGCCTCGCGTGCGGCTCCGTGTACACGAAACCGCTAGGCGAGGGCACCGCCGCGGACAATCCAGGCTGCTCGAAGTGCGGGTACGTCGGCTGGCGACCGGCCAGCGGCGCTGCTAACGGAGTGATAGAGCTGCGCCGCTTCGCCGAGGATCGGCTGCACCGCCGCTCCGCGTAAGCGCGCTCACACCGCCGAAGTAGTGGTGGAGGGCGTCCCAGCGCCGGACCCGGTAGCCCGCCGCCTCGAGCGCCTCCGCGACACCGACCTCGAAGCCCGGCTCCAGGTGCACGTGCTCGCCCGTCGAGTGCAGGCGCGGACGGCTGACCGCTTCCTGAGGAAGGAGGCCCTCGTCCAGGATCCCTGCGAGCACCTGGACGAGCGCGGGGCGGAGGCGCGTGCCGCCGGCCGCGCCCGCGGCGATGGCCGGGCGGTCGTCGAGGACGAGCGTCGGAGCCATCATGCTCGCCACGCGGCGGCCGGGCTCGCGCCGACCTACCAGCAGGTCGGTCTCGCCGAGCATCGAGTTCAGGTGCACGTCGTAGCCCGGGAGGAAGTCGCCGGATCCCAGCCCGAGGCTCGTCGTGCACACACAGACGTTCCCCTCGGCGTCCGCGACACACAGGTTCGTCGTGTGCTCGGGCGTGCCGCTGTACGGCGGGGCCTCGAGCGCACGGGCGAGCGTCAGCGCTCGCTCGGCCGGGGCGAGCCGGCGGAGCGGCGGGAACGCCGAAAGCGTTTCGGCAACACCCGCGAGGCCGCCCCGCGTCAGTACCGCGAAGCCCGCGTACTCGCATTCGACCGGCTCGAACCACACGGGACGATAGGCCTCGAGGTCCTCGCGCGTGACCGGCCCCTCGCGCTCGTGCATCAGGGCGAGGATCGCCTCGGCGATCGTCCCCTCGTAGAACGTGCGCGCGCCCTCCTCGACGACGGCTTCGAGCGTCCGGACCAGCCCGGGCTGCTCGAGCCGGTCCCCGGCGCGGAGCAAGACCCCGCCGGGTGCGTAGATGCGCGCCCCTTCGCCGAGCGTCATGACGGGCTCGACCATCGCCAGGCAGGACGCGTGGGCCGCGGGCATGGGGACGCCGTTGCGGGCCAGCCTGAGCGCCGGCTCGACGACCCGCGCCCAGGGGAGGCGGCCCGCGCGGCGCCAGAGCTCGTCCAGACCAGCCGGCACGCCGGGCACGGCGAAGGAATCGATCCCGATCGAGTAATGGACCACCTGTGCACCGAAAGGGACGCCTACGTCCTCGAGGCGCAGCTCCCGCGGGGCTCGTCCCAACCCCGGGACGGCGACGAAGAAGTCGAGGAGTTCGGCCTTCCCGCTCCGCGCCTCGTACCAGAGCAGGTGCCCGCCGCCGGCGATCCCGGTCATAACGGTCTCGGCCACGCAGGAGGCGAGTGACGCAGCCGCAGTGGCGTCAGCGGCCGTCCCGCCCTCGGCGAGGATCTCCAGGCCCGCCTCGGCCGTCGCCGGGTGGCCTGCCGCGATGCCGGCCTGAAGGGTCACGCGATTGGGGGTGAGACTACCGCGGCGTCGTCACGTCGTTGGCGACCAACCGGCTGACCGGCTACCTCCGCGGCGAGGGCATCACGCTCCGCCTGAGACTCGAGGGTGGATGCTTGTCCGAGCCGCCTACGACGCGCCCATTGGCCCGACCATCTCGATCTCCTCGGCGACTTCGAGCACGAGCCGTCGATTGCGGTCGGTGTGGTCGTGGGAACTGACCGTCACGTAGACGCCGTCCTCCAACCAGTTGAGGACGACATGGCCGGCGTGGAGTCCGCCCGTCTCGGGGCAGTCGATGAGAAGGCCGTCCACACCCCGAATGCTCACACGTCGGTGCGGATCCCGCCTGCCGCAGTCTGACCAGAAGGCGACGTCGCTCGCCGCGATGACGAAGTGATGGACTGCCGGGTCGCTGATGGCGTCAGGCTCGAGAATGAAGCCGTCACCGAGAGCGCACCCCTTCTTCGGACGTGCCTCTGCTCCAGAGAAGGCTGGGGGAGTCTGGCACTTGACGGGCTCCGAGCTTGGAGGAAGCAGAGTTGGACAGGGCACCGGGAAGCTGAGGATTTCCGCCGCCTCCCGACACCCCGCACGGAGCGTCGGGCCCGTCAGAGCGAGCGTGACGGAGGTTCCGGATTCCACCGTTCCAGTGAGGGCACCGCTGTTCTTGGGGGAGTCCTCCTTCGCGGCACTCTGCTCACCAGAGCAGGCTCCCAAAAGAGCGACGAGACCGGCGAGTAGGACCAGACATCCGATCATCTGCGTCGATTGTTGCTCAACGATCCTGCCGCTGCGGTCGTCCAGGGAGGAGGCTGTTCAAGCGGAATTCAAGGCGGGACAAGTGGCGAGAGGCCCGGGAACGCTTGTCCGTTGCCGCACCGTAGGCGAAGAAGCGCTCTGGTAGCCTTCCGGAGTTGACTCTCACGAAGGAACAGAAACAGGAGATCTTCGGCCAGCACGGCCGGTCGAGCGGCGACACCGGGTCGCCCGAGGTTCAGATCGCGCTGCTGTCGCGGCGGATCGAGACTCTGACGGAGCATCTGCGCGCACACCGAAAGGATCACCACTCGCGCCGCGGGCTGCTCAAGTTGGTCGGTCGCCGCCGTCGTCTCCTCAACTATCTCCAGAAGAGAGACGTCGAGGGCTATCGCAGTTTGATCAAAGAGCTCGGCCTGCGCCGCTAGCGGTCGAGGCCGGGAGGCTTGGTGGAAGTTTGAGGGAGCTCCGAGTTCGGGGCTGCCTCAAACCTCCGCCTCCGCCTCCCGGAGAGGAAAAAGGAGGCAGCATGAGCACGTTCACCCCGACCAAGGCTACGGTCTCGGTAACCGTCGGCCGGAACGACATCGTCCTCGAGACGGGTCATCTCGCCAAGCAGGCGGACGGCGCGGTGCTCGTCAGGAGCGGTGACACGATGGTCCTGGCGACCGCCCAGGGGCGGCTCGAGGCTCGCGAAGGCGCGGACTTCTTCCCGCTCACCGTGGACGTCGAGGAACGCATGTACGCCGCCGGGAAGATTCCCGGCGGCTTTTTCAAGCGTGAGGGGCGCCCCACCGAGCGGGCGATCCTCACCGCCCGGATGATCGACCGCCCGATCCGGCCGCTGTGGCCGAAGGGCTTCACCAACGAGGTGCAGGTCATCTGCACGACCTTGTCGGCCGACCTCGTCACCGCCCACGACATCCTCGCCATCAACGGTGCCTCGGCGGCGCTCATGATCTCGCCGCTGCCCTTTTTCGGCCCTGTCGGCGCCGTTCGAATCGGCATGATCGACGGCGGGCTCGTCGTGAACCCGACGCTCCCCGAGAACGAGGAGGACTCGACCCTCGACCTCATCGTCGTCGGGACGAAGGAGGGGCTGACCATGGTCGAGGCCGGCGCGGACGAGGTGCCTGAGGACACGCTCCTCGAGGCCTTCGAGCTCGCGCACGCCGAGATCCGCAAGCTCTGCGAGGCGCAGGAAGAGCTCCGAGGCCGGGCCGGGAAGCCGAAGTGGCTCGACGTCGAGCTCACCGACGAGC
>JBOHAJ010000200.1:0-3590 GCA_050697715.1 Gaiellaceae bacterium | reverse complement strand
GAGGCGGCGTCTTGCTCCGGCGGGCACGTGTGAGTGCCGCCGGTCGTCGACGAGGCAGTCGTCCCGCCACCACCGCCGGAGGACGAGCCTGACGAGCTCGACCCCGACGACCCCGACGAGCCCGACCCCGACGAACCCGATGAGGAGCCCGTCGCCTGGCCGACCACAGTCTCCACCTCCTCCACGACGGTCGCGACCGTCTCCTCGGCGTCGGGCACCGTCACCGTCTGCGCCGACGCGCCTCCAGCGGCGAGTGCCGCCAGGGTCAGAACCATGAGAAACGCCGTTCGTTGCACCGCAGTACCCCCTCTTCTTCGCAACGGCGATCGCCGAATCCCGTCACCGGGTGGCCACGAGGCGATGCCGCGCGTCCGACATGAGCTGTCATTAGACTCGATCCCTCGTGGGCGTCATTTCTTTCGCGCGCGGCATGCCCGGCCCCGACCTCTTGCCGATCGGGGAGCTGGGCGATTGCGCGCGCCTGGCACTCGAGCGGGACGGCGCCACCATCCTCAACTACGGCCCTCCGGGCGGCTACGCCCCGCTGCGCGAGTGGATCGCAGCGCGACACGGGATCGACCCGGCGCGGGTGATCGTCACGAACGGCTCGCTTCAGGGCTTCAACTTCGTCGCGCGCCATTTCGTGCAGGGCGACACGAAGGTCTTCGTCGAGGCGCCCTGCTACGACCGCTCGCTCCAGATCCTGCGCCGGCTCGGGGCGGAGGTCGAGGCGATCCCGCTCTGCGAGGAGGGTCTCGACGTGGAGGCGCTCGCCGAGTCGCTGGCGCGCACGGACGGGAAGGCGCTGGTCTACACGATCCCGACGTTTCAGAACCCGAGTGGGCGAACGCTCTCGCTCGAGAGCCGCCGCCGTTTGCTCGAGATCGCCCGCGCGCGCGGCAACGTGACGATCCTGGAGGACGACCCTTACGGGCTCCTCCGCTTCGAGGGTGACCCGCTCCCGCGCCTCGTCGAGCTCGCGGAGGGCGACGGCGTCCTCTTCCTCTCGTCGTTCTCGAAGACGGTCGCGCCTGGCATCCGCGTCGGCTATCTCCTCCTTCCCGAAGCGCTCGTGCCGGCGATCGAGGGCTTCGTGCTCGAGAACTACGTCTCGCCGTCCGTCTTCGTCCAGGGGGCGCTGCACGAGTTCGTCCGAGCGGGCCGATTCGACCCGAACGTGGAGCGCATTCGCGCGGCGCTCTGCCAGCGGCGCGACACGATGATCGCCGGGCTGGCGCGCGAGCTTCCCGAGGGCTCTTCCTGGAACGAGCCGGAGGGCGGGTATTTCCTCTGGCTCGACCTGCCGGCGGGCGTGCGGGGGGACGCACTCCTCGCTGAGGCGGCCGCGGTCGACGTGACATTCGTGAAGGGCGCCGACTTCTACCTCGGTGGAGGCGGCGAGGAGGCCGTGCGGCTCGCCTTCTCCTACGCCACGCCGGAGGAAATCGGGGAGGGCCTCGCCCGTTTCGGCCGTCTCGTGCGGGAGGCGGCAGCCGTCGCGGCGTGACCGACCGGCCGTTCCGAGTGGTCCGGCTCGACGAGCTCGACCGGATCCCCGGCGAGGTCGAGACGACGCCCATCCGCCTGCCCCTCGGCATTCGGGCCTTCGGCGTCAACGCATATGGAGCGCAGGCGGCCGGCGCCCCGGTCATCGAGGAGCACGACGAGCTCGGTCCCGGCGCGGGCCACCACGAAGAGCTGTACTTGGTGCTCAGGGGCCGGGCCCGCTTCACGCTCGACGGGGAAGAGGCCGACGCGCCCGCTGGGACGCTCGTGTTCGTGCGCGACCCAGCCGTGCGCCGCGGGGCCGTCGCCCAGGAGCCCGGGACGACCGTGCTCGTCGTGGGCGGAGCGCCCGGCGAGGCGTTCGAGCCGTCGCCGTGGGAGTCGTGGCTCGCCGCCTTCCCCGACTACCAGGCGAAGGAGTACGCGAAGGCGGCCGAGATCCTGGCTGCCGAGCTCGAGCGCCACCCGGACAACGCGAACGTGCTCTACAACCTGGCCTGTGTCGAGTCGCTCGGCGGGCGCGGTGGAAAGGCGCTCACACACCTCCAGAGGGCGGTCGAGCTTGACCCGCGCGCACGGGAGTGGGCTCGATCGGACGCCGACCTCGATGCGATCCGCAACGAGCCGGGCTTCCCCGGCTAGGCCCCTCTGAGCCTACGCCGCGGCGGTCGCGCGCGCGGCCGGCCTGACGACGAGTTGCGGTTGCCGCGGTGGCTCCAGCCGAGCCTTCGCCGGCCTGTACGTGGGGCAGGGGCCTTCGCCCAGCGCGCACAGCCCCGCCTGGCGGAAGTAACAGTTCTCGCAGGTGATCTCTCGCCGCTTCGCCATGTGCCGCTCCGCAGTGTCCTCGGAGGGCAGCATCCTTGCACCGGCCGGGACGGCTGTTAAGCGTTGTCCTTACGAAAAACACGGAATTTCCGCAAGGTTCGGCAGGTTCGTTGTCCGACCCGGCAACTACCCTCTTGCCAATGCAGACAACGCCTCGTCGAAATTCGATACGGCCACCACCTCGAGGTCACCCGCATAGCGACGCGCCTCCGCGGCGTTGGCGTCCGGCACGAGAAAGAGGTCCGCGTCCGCCTCCTTGGCGCCGATCGCCTTCTGGCGGATCCCGCCGATCGCGATGACCCGCCCTTCGAGCGTCAGCTCCCCGGTGACGACGACGCGGCGGCCCTCGTCGAGGTCGCGCCCCAGCTCGTCCACGATGTCGAGCGCGAAGGCGAGCCCGGCTGAGGGGCCGCCGATCGAGCCGGCGTCGATGCGGACGGGGAGCGGGAAGTCGAACTCCTCGGCGTCCTCCACCTGGACGCCGACCACAGCTCGGTCAGCCTCGCGCTGCGACGCGCGGGTCTCGAGGCGGAGCTCGACGCGCCGCTCCCCGCGCCGGACGACGAGCGTGACCCGCTCGCCGGGGCGGACGTCGGCCATCGCACGCTGGAGGGCGGTGATGGAGCGGATCGGCTCACCGTCGGCCTCGACGATCACGTCGCCGATCTCGAGCTCGCCGTCGGCGGGAAAGCCGGGCTGGACCAGGACGACCTCGGCGCCGAGCGGGGTCACGTCGACCTCGCGACCGAGCTCCCGCAGCGCGACCGCGACGGCGATCTGTTGCGAGTGGGACATGGCGTTGAGGCTGCTCGTGCGGCGCTGCCTGTCGCTCACACCCTCCGGGTTGAGCACCTCCTCCGGGACGAGCGTCGACCCCTCGTGGATGCTGGGGAAGAGGCGTTCGAAGAGGCTCGCCCGCCCGACGCGCACGTCCACCATGTAGATCCCCTCCTCGGACGGCCGTTGGTCCTCGCCCGGCACCTTGACGAGTGGGTCGGTCGGGCGCGCCCGGTCGGGAAGGACGATGTAGTGGTCGGACGGGACGAGCCACAGAACGCCGACGGTGGCGGCAAGGACGAGCGCGAGGAGGACGACGATCCGGACGGGCCAGGAGCCGGGCACGCCGCGATCGTAGCCCCCGGCTTTCGGCCCGCGCGCCGCTTGTGCCTCTGCAGGTAAAGCTGCCCCCTTTCTGAGTCGCGAGCACCAAGCCAGAGGACGCACTCGTCCGCAGCCAAGGCTAGGCAGCCTTGGCA
>JBOHAJ010000199.1:0-3940 GCA_050697715.1 Gaiellaceae bacterium | reverse complement strand
TCGCGTGGCTGCTCGCAACGCGGAGCGCGCACAGGCGCTCGCCGCCCGGCTCGTGACCCTCTTTCCCGAGCGAGACGTGGGCGCCGACACGTGGCCGCCGGCCCTGATTCCCGACCTGCTCGTCAACGCGACTCCGGTCGGCGACGAGGCGCTCGTCGAGCCCGAACGCAGGATGCAGGTCGTTGATCTTGCCTACAACGCGGACGGACGGCCCACCGCACTCGTCGCAACCGCGCGACAGCGCGGCTGCGAGGTGGTCGTGGACGGCCTCGACGTCCTCGTCGCGCAGGGCGCCGCCTCCTTCGAGCGCTGGACCGGGGTGCTGGCGCCCGTGGAGGTGATGCGGACGGCAGTCCGTAGTCTTTCGCCATGACGCTGACGCTCACGACCGCCGGCGAGTCGCACGGCCCGGCGCTGGTGGCGATCGTGACCGGGCTTCCGGCCGGGCTCGTCCTCGACCGTGCCGCGATCGAGGGCGACCTGCGCCGTCGGCAGCAGGGCTACGGGCGCAGCCCCCGCCAGCAGATCGAGACGGATGCGGTCGAGGTGCTCGCCGGACTCCGGCACGGGCGGACGCTCGGAACGCCGCTCGCCCTCGTGATCGTGAACCGGGACCACAAGAACTGGGCGTGGGGGATGAGCCCGTGGCCGCCCGAGGGCGAGCCGGAGGGGAAGGGGAAGGAGCCCGTGACGCTCCCGCGGCCGGGTCACGCCGACCTCGCGGGCGCGCTCAAGTACGGGCTCGCCGACGTCCGCGACGCCCTCGAGCGGGCGAGTGCGCGCCACACGGCGGCGATCGTCGCCGCGGGCGCCGTCGCGAAGGCGCTGCTCGCCGCGATCGACGTCGCGGTCGAGGGCCGCGTCGTCACGAACGAGCTCGAGCGCAAGATCGACGAGGCGCGCACGGAACGAGACACGGTCGGAGGTGTCGTCGAGGTGCGAGCGCGAGGCGTCCCGCCGGGGCTCGGCTCCTACGCGACGAAGGAGGAGCGGCTGGACGCGCGTCTGGCCTGGGCGCTCATGGGGACGCAGGCGGTGAAGGGCGTCGAGATCGGCGAGGGGTTCGCCCTGGCCGAGAAGCGCGGCTCGCAGGCCCACGACGAGATCCTGCGAGACGAAGGCGGCTACCGGCGCGAGACGAACCGGGCCGGCGGCATCGAGGCGGGCGTCTCGAACGGGGAGGAGATTGTCGTCCGCGTGGGGATGAAGCCTCTTCCGACGCTGATGCGCCCGCTCCGCTCCGCCGACCTGGAGACCGGCGCGGCGGGCGAGGCGCTCGTGGAGCGGAGCGACGTCGCCGCCGTCGAGGCGCTGGCCGTCGTCGCGGAGGCGTGCGTCGCGTTCGAGCTCGGCCGGGCGGCGAAGGAGAAGTTCGGCGGCGACGCGCTCGAGGACTTCGTCGGGGCCTGGCGCGCGTACGTGGAGCGGATCCCCTGGTCACCTCGGTAGGAGCGATCGGAAAGCACATCGCGCTCGCCGGCTTCATGGGATCCGGCAAGAGCACGGTCGGCGCGCGAGTGGCGGAGCTCACAGGTCGCCCGTTTATCGATCTTGACGCCGTCATCGAGCAGCGGCACGGACCGATCCCCGAGGTCTTCCGGCGTGGAGAAGGGGAGTTTCGCCGCATCGAGGAGGAAACCCTCGCTGCGGTCCTTTCGTTTCCCGATGCCGTGATCGCCCTCGGAGGCGGCACGGTTCTCTCTCCGGTCAACCGCGCCCGGCTGGCGAATCGCGCCTTCATCGTGTTCCTCGAGGTGGATGTGGGGACGGCGTGGGAGCGCGTTCGCGGCTCCGACCGCCCGCTCGCGCAGCAGGAGGAGGAGTTCCACCGGCTTTACGCATCGCGGCTGACCGCCTACCACGATGTCGCGGACGCGGTCGCGCACGATGTCGACAGCGTTCTCCTCGGCGCCCTCGGGATCGCAATCTCAGGCGGGATCCTCTCTTCGCATCCGGTCGTGGTCGTCGCCGACGAGCGCGTGCTCGAGTTGTACGGGGCGCCGCTCGACCACGCGCCCGTGTATCCCGTGCCGGCCGGAGAGGGGGCGAAGAACCTCGCCGTCGCCGAGCGGCTCTGGAGTGAGCTCACGCTCAGCCGTGACGGCACTATCGTCGCCTTCGGGGGCGGCTCGACGACCGACCTCGCAGGCTTCGTCGCCGCTACGTACCTGCGCGGAGTCCAGTGGATCGCCGTACCCACGACGTTGACCGGGCAGGTGGACGCGGCGATCGGGGGCAAGACCGGGATCAACACGCCGGGCGGAAAGAATCTCATCGGCGCGTTTCACTTTCCGCAGGGGGTCGTGATTGACCTTGATGTCCTCTCGACGCTCCCCGACCGTGAGCGGCGCGCCGGCATGGCCGAGGTGGTCAAGACCGGACTCCTCGCCGGGCGCGAGCTCTGGTCGCTCCCCGAGGAGGAGATGATCCGGGCCTGTGCCGCCTTCAAGGCGGCTGTTGTACTCTCCGATCCGTACGAGACTGGGAGCCGCCGGGCGATCCTCAACCTCGGGCACACGTTCGCGCACGCGCTCGAGGCCGGCTCCGGTTACGCGGTTTCGCACGGGGAGGCGGTCGCGCTCGGGCTCCTCGCCGCCTTGCGGCTCTCCGGCCTCCCGACGGGCCCCGTCGAGGACGTGCTCCAACCGCACCCGGTCGCGGCCGACGGTGACGCCGCCTGGGCGGCGCTCAAGCGCGACAAGAAGGGCCAGGGCGTTTTCGTCCTCCTCGAGGCGCCTGGAAAGCCGATCGTCACGACCGTGCCCGACGAGGACGCCCGCCGCGCGTTGGACGCGCTGATAGCGCAGTAGACTCGCGCGAGTGCAAACCGCCGTCCTGAACGGCGTCAACCTGGACGCGCTCGCCGACCGCCCGCCCGAGCTCTACGGCGGGCTCAGCCTCTCCGAGCTCGAAACGCGGATCTACGCATGGGCGCGCGAGCTCAACTGCTCCGTGCGCTGCTTCCAGACGAACCACGAAGGGCAATACGTCGACTGGTGCCACGACGTGCGCCGCTGGGCGGGCGGGATTGTCGTCAACCCCGGGGCGTGGACGCACTACTGCTACGCGATCCGCGACGCGCTGGAGCTCTTCCGCGGCCCGATCGTCGTGGTGCACCTCTCCAACATCGAGGAACGGGAAGAGTGGCGGCGGCGTTCCGTGATCGCGGACGTCTGCACGCACCGCATCCTCGGCAAGGGCCCCGACGGCTACCGCGAGGCGCTCGCCTACTTGGTGCAGCACCCGTGAGGGCCGAGCGGCTCCGCGCGGAGCTCGACCGTCTGGGAGCGGCGTCCTTTCTCGTCACGAACCCGGTGGACGTACGCTACCTGACCGGGTTCGAGAGCTCGAACGCCGCCGTCCTCGTCGGCCGAGACCGCGTCCTGCTCGCTACGGACGGGCGCTACCTCGCGGCCGCCGGCGCCGTCGAGGGCGTGGACGTCGTCACCGCCGACCGGGAGCTCCTCGCCGATCTCGGCGGCCGCCTCGGCGGTCTCACCGAGGCGCCGGTCGCCTTCCAGTCGGACCACGTCACCGTCGCCGGGCTCGAGGCGCTCTCGCAGAACGGGACCGAGCTCGTCCCGGCGCCGGGCGTCCTTCTCTCCCTTCGCGCCGTGAAGGAGGAGGGGGAGCTCGAGGCGATCCGCCGTGCCGCCCGCATCACGAACGATGGCTACGAGCGGCTCGCGGAGGAGCGGCTCGTGGGCCGAACTGAAGCCGAGGTTGCCTGGTGGCTCGAGCAGGTGCTGCGGGAAGAGGGCGCGGAGGGGCTGGCGTTCGACGTCATCGTCGCTTCGGGCCCGAACGCCGCCTTGCCCCACCACCATCCGGGGCCGCGCGAGATCAGGCCCGCGGAGACGGTGATCGTGGACGCGGGCGCGAAGGTCGGCGGCTACTGCGCGGACTGCACGCGGACGTTCGCCACCGGACTCCTCCCGAC
>JBOHAJ010000198.1:0-11297 GCA_050697715.1 Gaiellaceae bacterium | reverse complement strand
AACCGGGCCAGGCGCCTAGCCCTCGACCTCCGTCTCGGCCGAGGCGGAGTTGTCGGCGTCCTCCGGATCGGGGGTCGAGGAGGAGACGGAAGCCCAGTGCTGGAGCAGCCCGGGTGCGGTCGGCGTGACGACGATCATCATCTCGGCGCTCGCACCGCTCTCGAGGACGCCGAGGCTGCACGTGATCGAGGTCTTGCCCTCGCAGCCCTTGCTCGCCTTGACGAGCTCGGCGTCAGCAGGGAGCACGTCCTCGACCGTCACGTCGTGGGCGGCAGCGGGGCCGTCGTTCCTAACGATGAGCCAATAGATGAGCTCGTCGCCGACCCGGGCTCGGAGGGGCACGTCCTTGAGCTCGAGCCGCAGGTTGGCGATCCTCATGCTCGGCGGAAGCTCGAACGCGCCGATGTCGCAGGTGGCGATGCCGTCGCCGTCGCCGTCGAGGGGCCGGGAAGTACCGAGCTCGTCGACGACGGGGCATCCGGCGTTGGTGCCCGCGTCGACCGCCGGGCTGCCCGACTGAAGCGGGAACAGATAACGCTTGCCGTCCGTGGTCAGCAGCGGAGAACCGAACAGTGGATCGCCCGTCAGGTCGGGCGAGGCTCCAGACTGGCGCGGAGGGATGCACGACCCGAAGAGGTTGGTGCCCAGCGACAGCATCGCGCTCGAGCCCCAGCAGTCCCCTGCGCCACCGTAGGTGTTCCATTTCACGATCGTGTTCTTGAGCTTCGCGCTGCCGGCCAAGGAGGACCGTTGAGCGATCCCACCGCCGTAGGTTGCGCCGTTGTACGCGACGGTCGTGTTGTTCACGGTGAGCGTGCCGAGATTTTCGACGCCACCCCCGTGCCCTTGGTTCCCGTAGGAGTCGAGGACCGCGTTATCCAATACGCTGACGTTCGTCAGCGTCGCTACCGCTCCGCCGGCATTCGTCAAGCCGCCGCCCCCCCATGGCATGGTCCCGGGCGAGCGGAGCACCTTGTTATCGACGAGGGAGCTTTCCTCGAGCACGAGCGTGCCATGGTTGTGGATGCCACCGCCGTGCTCGTGGCCGAAGTTGTTGGTGCTCTCCGCCGACCCACCTGTGATCGTTACCCCCTTGATCGTCACCTTGGCACCGGCGGCGATGTCGAAGACGCGGTCGATCCCCTGGGCGTCGATGATCGTCTTCCCGGCGCCGACACCGACGATGGTGAGCTCCTTGGTGATGTCGAGGTCGCCCATGTAACCGGCGCTCGCTGCATTGGCTCCGACCTCACTGCCGACGATTGGGAGATCGAGCTTGTACGTTCCCGCTCCGAGCTCGATCCTGTCGGCGGTTGAGTTGCTCTCCGACCGAACCACCGCGTCCCTCAGAGAGCAGGGATCGGGCGAACAGCCTGTCGGAAGGGGATAATCATCGAACGCGACTGGCCTGTACGTCACCGCGCCTGCCGGCGACGACAAGGCCAGCATGGCCACGACCGCCCCGGCAAGGACAGCCAGCCATCTCGCGGCGAACGGGCACCTGCTCGGACGGTTCGTGGCTGGGACCGTGTGTTTGCTTGAAAGCATCGCGTCTCCTTTCAGGGCCGGTTCTTGCCCTCTTCCAACGAGACGCGGTCCCGCTGAACCCGCGCTGACAGGACGCTGAAGGCAGCCTGGCGAACGGGTTGGAGAACTGCGCGCGGCCGGGAAACGTGACGACTTGCCCTTGCGCGAGACTCCGAAAGGGCCGTCCCCGCTAGTGCTCCGGCGTGCCCTCCATCACTCCTGCTCGGTCTCTCCTCCCAGAGACCACGTGAACCTGGTCACGCCCGCCCGGGGGGCGAGTCCGCCCGGTCGTAGGCCTCGTCGGACGAAGACGGTCGGTGCTCGAGCCTGCTCGGCGATCCGCGCGTGCAGCGCACCCAGCCCGCTCCTGTTCGATTCGCTCGAAAACCCGACGATCAGGAGCCGGGCGCGCGCCGCGGCCTCGACGATGCCTTCGGCGCCCGACCCGGTGAGCAGCGGGTGCGCGGCGATCCCGGCGAATTGCTGAACGACGAGCGAGGCTGTTGCCAGCACCCTGCTCGAATCTCGTCGTCCCTCGCTCGGGTCTCCTGCCGGGCCGACCAGCACGAGCGATCTCTTCTCTGCGCGCGCGATCCACGCCCCGAGCTCGACTGCCGTCCAGTCGTGCTCGGCGCCCGCGAAGGTCACGAGCACAGGTGCTCCCGGCTCGCCTTGGCCGCCCGCGTTCTCCCGTCGGAGGACGAGGCCGACGTCGCACGGGGCTCCCTCGAGAACCACGTCGAGGCCTGCGGGACTGGGTTCGGCGCCGAAGAGCCTGCCCGGCTCGAGCAGGAGGAGATCGACGTCTTGCTCGGACGCGAGACGGACGATGTCGTGGCCCGGCTCGGTCGACGTGAAGGCCACCACCCGGGCGGCCACGCCCTCGGCGGCGAGAGCGCCCCGCCGTTCGTCGAGCTCGGCCGACGCGAGCGCGAGCTGGTCCTGCCCTGGCGCGCCGCCGTTCCCGGTCTGGGGTACGAGCAGGCGGGCGATGATGAGCTCGTGCGGAGGTTGTGACCCGGCGAGCGCCGCCGCGAAGGGAAGGAGTACGTCGAGCTCGCGCGAGTCGAAGGCGGCGAGGAGAATCGCGCGAGCGCCTTGTGCGGGCTCGATGCCGACCGGCGCCTCGCCCCGCTCTCGCGACAGCTCGCCGGTCGGCGGCTCGAGGACCGGATCCTGCCGCAGGATTGCCTTCTCGAGACGCTGGAGCTCGTGCCCGGGCTCGATTCCCAGCTTCCCGACGAGCGTCCGGCGCGCTTCCTGGAACACTTCGAGCGCTTCCGCCTGCCGGCCGCACCGGTACAACGCGAGCATGAGCTGGCCGCAGAGGCGCTCGCGCAGCGGATGCTCCGCCGTGAGCGCTCGGAGCTCGCCGACGAGCTCGCGATGGCGCCCGAGGCCGAGGTCGGCTTCGACGCGCTCCTCGTGCGCCGTCAGCCGGAGCTCCTCGAGGCGCTCGATCGGGGCCTGGGCAAAACGCTCCGACGCGAAGTCGGAGAGAGGGGAGCCGCGCCACAGGGCGAGCCCCTCGCGCAGAGAGGCAGACGCCGCCGCCGGCTCGCCTGCCGAGAGGCTCTGTCTCGCCGCCTCGACCATCGACTCGAAGCGGTGGAGGTCGAGCTCGCCGGGCGCGACTCGCAGGACATACCCCGGCGGACGGGTGAGGAGGATCTCGCGGGAGGAGCCGGACGGCTCGAGGAGCCTCCGCAACCTGGAGACGTGCACCTGAAGGGTGTTGGCTGCCGTGGCGGGAGCCTGGTCGCTCCAGAGCGAGTCGATCAGGCGGTCGCTCGAGACCACCTCGTTCGCATGGAGGAGGAGCACGGCGAGGAGCGCTCGCTGCTTCGTGCCGTGGACCGGCAGAACGCGACCTCCGTCGCGGACTTCGAGCGGGCCGAGGATCCCGAACTCCATCTGCAGCTCCCCGAAGCGAGTCTATGCGGCCGCCGGCCACGCCTCAAAGAGCCAGGGCGGATGCACAGGAGCTACGGTGTCGAGATCGTCTCACTCGACCCATGACCGGTTACACGATCAGAAACCTGAAGGAGATCGAGGACCAGGCGCCCAAGTTCGGCTTCGCGCCGAGTCTCGAAGCCCGGTTCGCAACCGTGCCGCTCGAGTTCGAGCAGGCGGGGATCAGCTACCAGCGCCTCGCGCCGAGCTTTCGGATGCCGTTCGGGCACAAGCACAAGACACAGGAGGAGGTGTACGTGCTGGTGAGCGGGAGCGCCCGGGTGAAGCTCGGCGACGAGGTGGTCGAGCTTCGGCAGTGGGACGCTGTGCGCGTCCCGAAGGGGACGATGCGTAACTTCGAGGCGGGGCCGGAGGGGGCCGAGATCATCGCCTTCGGCGCCCCGCACACCGGGCCCGGCGACGCCGAGATGACGCCCGGCTGGTGGACCGACTAGGACGCTCCATGGACCACGACTACGAGCTCCTCGTTATCGGCTCCGGTCCAGCCGGCCAGAAGGCCGCGATCCAGGCGGCGAAGCTCGGTCGCCGGGTGGCGGTCATCGAGCGCAAGGAGCTGGGGGGCGTCTCGGTCAACTGGGGGACGATCCCGTCCAAGACGCTGCGGGAGTCGATCGTCTACCTCACCGGCATGAGCCAGCGGGCCGCGTACGGCGAGAGCTACCGGGTGAAGGAGGAGATCACGATCGAGGATCTCCGCTCGCGGACGCAGCAGGTGGTCGACCGCGAGGTGGACGTCGTCCGCCACCAGCTGATGCGAAATCACGTTCAGGTGATCGAGGGGAGCGCCCGTTTCGTGGACGCGCACGCTGTTGTCGTGTCGGGCCGCGTCGAGCGCCGGGTGACGGCCGAGCGGATCGTGATCGCGACCGGCACGCGTCCGGCGCGGCCGCCCGCGGTCGAGTTCGACGACAGGACGATCTTCGACTCGGACGGGATTCTGCGCCTGGATCGCGTACCAGCCTCGGTCGTAGTCGTCGGCGCGGGGATCATCGGGATCGAGTACGCGTCCATGTTCGCCGCCCTCGGGGCGAAGGTCACCGTGGTGGAGAAGCGCGCCCGTCTGCTCGACTTCTGCGACGCGCAGATCGCCGAGGGCCTCCAGTACCACCTGCGCGACCTGGGGGTCGTCTTCCGTTTCGGCGAGGAGGTGATTGCTGTCGATCGGCACGAGGGGGCTGCGCTGACCCACCTCGCGAGCGGCAAGCGCGTCGCGGCCGACGTCGTGCTCTACGCCGCAGGGCGCCAGGGAGAGACGGATGACCTCGAGCTTGCGAACGCGGGCCTGGAGGCGGACGAGCGCGGCCGGATCGCGGTCGGCCCGGACTACAGGACGGCGGTCGACCACATCTACGCGGCGGGAGACGTGCTCGGCTGGCCCGCCTTGGCCGCGACCTCGATGGAGCAGGGGCGCCTCGCCTCCGCGCACGCCTTCAGCGACGAGGAGGCAGCGATGAGCAAGCTCCTTCCGTTCGGCATCTACACGATCCCCGAGATCAGCTACGTCGGGCGCACCGAGGAGGAGCTAACCGAGGCGGCCGTCCCCTACGAAGTCGGGATCTCGCGCTACCGGGAGCTGGCGCGCGGCCACATCCTCGGCGACACGTACGGGCTCTTGAAGCTCCTCGTCTCGCCCGACGAGCGCACGATTCTCGGGGTGCACGTCCTCGGGACGAACGCGACCGAGGTCGTCCACATCGGCCAGACCGTGATGGGGCTCGGCGGGACGGTCGACTACCTCGTGGAGGCGGTCTTCAATTACCCGACCCTGGCCGAGTCCTACAAGGTCGCCGCGCTCGACGCGAAGAACAAGCTCATGGCCGTCGAGCGGCTGGCGCGCTGATCCGTTTTCGGTTCCGCAGCACGAGCGCAAGGCAGCCCAGCGCGAGGAGAAGAGTGAGCGCGAGAACGATCGCCCGGGTCGAAGCTGCGCTCTTTGAGCTCGAATCGCTTGGGCGGTTCGGCGTCGCGTCGCTGCTTGCGTCGAGTTGAGCAAGCGCCGGCGGGGGAAGCGGGTTGTTCTTCACGGGAAAGTACAGGTCGCTCGGCGACGATCCGTCCGGTCCCGAGCTGATTCCGTGGAGGCCGATCGCGATTCCCCCGATCCCGCCCTCCGGCACGACTACCGTGGCCTCGTATCCACCGGTTCGGCTGCCGTCTCCCGAAGCAACAGCAGTCGTGGGGTTCCCGCCCGAGGCGCTGACTAGCCGGATGAAGACGCCACCGGCGCCGAACGGCCGGCGCTTCCCTTGCTCGTCGCGGTAGGCGAGCGTCCAGGCGACCCTTAGTTGCTGGCTCGGTGAGGCGTTCAGGGGTATCGACGTCTCGAGCGTCGCCTCGACTCCTTCCTTTCCCCACGCGGGCGTCGCGGCGAGCGCAACCGCGACCGCCGCAAAGAACGCGACAACAAGGCGGCGTCTCAGCACACCCAAGGTACGCCTGTCAGGAGGACTTCGTTCCCGCGGACTCGACGGGCTCTGGCGCGGCCGGCTCCTCGCCCTCTTGGGGCGGCAGCGGCAGCACCGGCGCCGGCGGCGTGCCGCGCGCGGTCGACCGGACGAGGTTCCGGACCTCGCGGATGGCGACCGAGAGCGTCTCGAGGCTCGACACGCCGCCCATCCGGATGTCGACCAGCACCTGGAGGCAGCGCTCGACGCCGCTCGGGTTCCGCTCCTCCCAGGCGGTGACTCTGCGCTCGGGGTCGAGGTCGGCCGAGCCGGTCTGGAGCACCTCGCCCGCGAGGGCGCTGTGCGCGCTGTAGAGCTCGTCTCGGAGCGCCGCCCTGGCCAGCGCCTGCCAACGGTTCTCGCGGGGAAGAGTCGTGATCTGGTCGCGGAGCCAGTGCAGCTGGAGGCGCGCGCCGAGCGCGTAGTAGACGCCGGCCACCTCCTCGATGGAGGCGTCGCTCGCGCCCGCCACCTCGACGATGTCGAGGGCGGAGAACATCTTCCCGAGGCCGGCGACCCGGGTCGCGAGCTCGGGCGGGACGCCCGCTCCGGCGTATTCAGCAGCCGTTCGCTCGAGAGCGCTCCGGTCGGGGCCGAGGAGGAGCTTGGGGACCGCTTCGCTCAGCATCGCTGCCCCGGGAGCGAAGTACGCGATCGCGGCGGCGATGTCGAGCGGCCGCGGCTGGTTGCGGACGAGCCACCGCGTCGCGCGCTCGACGAGCTTGCGTCCCTCGAGCAGCATGGCGAGCTGGACCTCCGTGGCGAGCCGGTTGTCGAGCCCCTCGATCTCGGCCCAGAGGCCGCGCAGGTCGAAGACCTCCCTCGCGACCGTGTAGGCGCGCGCGAGGTCGGAAGCGACCGCGCCGGTCTCTTCGGCCAGCCGAAAAGCAAAGGTCGTGCCCGCTCGGTTGACGAGGCTGTTGGTGACGTGGGTGGCGATCAGCTCGCGGCGCAGGCGATGGTCGGGCATCCGGTCCCGGAAGCGCCCGGAGAGGACCGTCGGGAAGTAGCGCTCCAGCTCGATCGAGAGGTAGGAGTCCTCCGGCAAGTCGGAGGCGAGCAGCTCCTCGTGGAGCGCGATCTTCGCGTACGCCAGCAGGACCGAGAGCTCGGGCGAGACGAGTCCCTTTCCCGCCGCCTTGCGCTCGGCGATGACGTCGTCGCCCGGCAGGAACTCGAGCTCGCGGTCCAGCTTGACGGTCTGCTCGAGGTGGCGAATCAGGCGGGCGTGGACGTCGAGCATGGAAGCGGCCTGGGTTCCGGCGAGGCTGAGCGCCTCGGTCTGCCCGTAGTTGTTGCGCAGGACGTGGGCCGCCACGTCGTCCGTCATGTCCACGAGCAACGTGTTCCGCTGCTTCTCGGTCAGGTCCCCGTCGGCGACGATCGCGTCGACCAGGATCTTGATGTTGACCTCGTGGTCGGAGCAGTCGACTCCGCCGGAGTTGTCGATCGCGTCCGTGTTCAGGCGCCCGCCCGCGAGCGCGAACTCGACCCGGCCGCGCTGGGTGAAGCCGAGATTCCCGCCTTCACCGACCACGCGGCAGCGCAGGTCGCGCGCATCGACTCTGAGCGCGTCGTTGGCCTTGTCCCCGACCTCGCTGTGGAGCTCGTCGCTCGCCTTCACGAACGTTCCGATGCCGCCGTTCCAGAGGAGATCGACGGGAGCCCTGAGGAGGGCCCGGATCAGCTCGTTCGGCGTGAGCGCCTCGTCCTCGACGCCCAGCCTCTCCCGCACCTCGGGGGAGAGCGGGATCGACTTCGCCGCCCGGGCGAACACGCCTCCGCCCTGTGAGATCAGCTTCAGGTCGTAGTCCGACCACGACGAGCGCGGCAGACCGAAGAGGCGCTCCCGCTCCCGGTAGCTCGCCTCCGGATCCGGATCCGGGTCGAGGAGGACGTGCTCGTGGTTGAAGGCGCCGACCAGCTTGATGTGCCGGGAGAGGAGCATCCCGTTGCCGAACACGTCGCCGGCCATGTCCCCGATCCCGACAACCGCGAAGTCGGTCGTCTCGATGTCGACGCCGAGCTCGCGGAAATGGCGCTTGACGGACTCCCACGCTCCGCGGGCGGTGATGCCCATCCTCTTGTGGTCGTAGCCGGTCGAGCCGCCGGAGGCGAACGCGTCCCCCAGCCAGAAGCCGTTCTCCTCCGAGATCCCGTTGGCGATGTCGGAGAAGGTCGCCGTTCCCTTGTCCGCCGCGACGACCAGGTACGGGTCGTCCTCATCGTACCGGACGACGTCCTGCGGCGGGACGGTCTCTCCTCCGATCAGGTTGTCGGTCAGATCGAGGAGGCCGCAGATCAGCGTGCGGTAGCAGGCGACGACCTCCTCCCGGAGCGCGTCCCGATCCGCCGGCGGGGGCGGCCGCTTGACCACGAAGCCGCCCTTGGCGCCCACGGGGACGATGACGGCGTTCTTCACCATCTGCGCCTTCATCAGGCCGAGGATCTCGGTGCGAAAGTCCTCGCGCCGGTCCGACCAGCGGATCCCTCCCCGCGCGACCTTGCCGCCGCGCAGGTGGACGCCCTCGGTCCTCGGCGAGTAGACGAAGATCTCGTACCTCGGCCGGGGCAAGGGGAGGTCGGGGACGAGCGCGGGATCGAGCTTGAACGACAGGTACGCCTTCGGCTTCGCGTCGGGCCCCCCCTGGAAGTAGTTGGTGCGCAGCATCGCCTGGATGATCTTGAGGAAGCTACGGAGGATTCGATCGTCGTCCAGGCTGGCCACCGCGTCGATCTGCTGCTCGATCTCGGCTCCGAGGCGCTCGACCTCCGCCGCTCTCCCGTCTGTTCGGCTCGGGTCGAAGCGCACGTGAAAGAGGTCGGCGAGGAGGCGCACGATCTCCGGGTTCGAGGCCAGGCTCTCCTGCATGTAGGCCTGGCTGAACGTGCTCCCCGTCTGGCGGAGGTACCTGGAGACGGCCCGGAGGACCGCGATCTCGCGCCAGGTCAGCCCTGCCCGCAGCACGAGCCGGTTGAAGCCGTCGTTCTCGACCTCGCCGGCCCAGGCCTGCGCGAACGCGTCCTTGAATGCCTCTCCCACCCGGTCGATCTCGAACTCGCCCTCTGTGGAGGTCAGCCCGAAGTCGTAGATCCAGGCTGGGTCCGCCCCCGCGGGCTTGATCTCGTAGGGGCGCTCGTCGAAGACCTTCACGCCCATGTTCTCGAGCAAGGGGAGGACGTCCGACAACAGGATCGGCTGGCCGGAGCGAAGGAGCTTGAGGCAGAAGAAGTCCGCCGGAGCCTCGAGCGGATGGTAGAGGCTCATGTCGAGGTCGCCCTGGGGATCGAGACGCTCGAGACGCTCGACGTCGAGGACCGCCGAGCGAGCTGTGAAGTCCTCGCGGTAGGCGGCGGGAAAGGCATCCCCGTAGAGCGAGTTGAGCCGAGTCCCCTGCTCCTCGCCGCAGCGTTCGACCAGGGCGTCTCGCAGGTCGTCCGTCCACGAGCGGGCGGCTTCGACGAGCCGCTCCTCGATCTCGGCGACGTCGTAGTCGGGTGTCGCCCCGCGCTTCGTGTGGATGACGAAGTGGAGGCGCGCGAGCACCGACTCCGAGATCCGGGTCGTGTAGTCGCTGCTGATCCCGCCGAGGGTGTCCTGGAGGATGTCCTGGATGCGCCGCCGTACGGTCGTGTTGAAACGGTCGCGCGGGACGAAGACGAGGCAGGAGAGGAAGCGTCCGAAGGTGTCCCGGCGGAGGAAGAGCCGCACGCGCTGCCGCTCGCCCAGGCGGACGATCCCCACCGCGATGTCGAGCAGGTCGTCCTCGGAGATCTGGAAGAGCTCGTCGCGCGGGTAGGTGTCGACGATCTCCACGAAGGCCTTGTCGTCGTGGCTTCCAGGAGGGAAACCCGTGCGCTCTCTCACGCGGGCCACCTTGCGGCGGAGGAGCGGGATCTCGCGGGGGCTCATGCTGTAGGCGGACGAGGTGTACAGGCCGAGGAAGCGGCGCTCGCCCACGACCTCGCCGGCGGCGTCGAACCGCTTCACGCCCACGTAGTCGAGGTACGAGGGCCTGTGGATCGTCGCGCGCGAGTTCGCCTTCGTCAGGGTGAGCGGGTTCTTGGCGCGGGCGAGCCGGCGGACCTCGGGCTGGAGCTTCGCGAAACTCGGTGAGACCGGCTCCTGACCGGCCTCGCGCAAGATCCCCAGGCCGGTGCCTTCCACGCGCCGGAGCGAGTCCTCACCCGCTTCGGTCACGAGGTCGTACTCGCGATAGCCGAGGAAGGTGAAGTGACCGTCGGCGAGCCACTCGAGGAGGGCGGTGGCCTCGGCGAGCTCCTCGGAGTCGATCGGTGGAGGCTTGCGCTGGAGCTGCGCCGCGCTCTCACGCATCTGCTCGAGCATGCTGGGCCAGTCCTCGACGGCCGCACGGAGCTCCCCGAGGACGCGAGCGAGGCCTGCAGTCAGCCTCTCGAGCTGGGCGGGCTCCGTCTCACGGTTGATCTCGACGTGGATGAACGACTCGAGGATCCCTTCCTCGGATGCGTCGTAGGGGAGGACGTCGGCGAGCTCTCCGGCCTCGTCCCTCCGCACCTTGAGCACCGGATGGATGATCAGGTGAACCGCGCTTCCGAGCCGATTCAGCTCCATGCTGACCGAGTCGACGAGGAAGGGCATGTCGTCGTTGACGATCTCGACGACCGTGTGCGCCGACTGCCAGCCGTGCTCGTCGAACTGCGGGGTGTAGACGTGGACCTTCGCGGTTCCGGGAGTGCGCTCCCGGGCGAAGTTCCAGTGCGCGAGCGCGGCTCCGTACAGGTCGAGCGCGCTGCGCTCGAGCAGGTCGGCGGATGCAACCGCGTCGTAGTAGAGGCGCACGAACGTCTCGAGCTTCGCCGCCTGCTCCGCGGGAAGCTTCTCCCGCACGCGAGAGGCGGTCTTCTCCAGGAGACCCGCCTTCGCCTCCTGCGGCTTCACGGACACGGGACACTCCTCCGTCGCCGGGCTCTGCACGAGGAGTTGTAGTCCAAGAGCGGGGCCTTGTCGAGCCGGCCGAGGCGGGCGGAACGGCCCCGGGGCGGGTGAGCTAAGATCGCGTCTCCGGCCAGGGAGCCCAGTATCCGGGGAGGAGGCAACGCCATGGGACGTGGCTTTGTCCGTTCGTGGTTCGCGCTGATCGCGGTCGCTTCGCTTTTGGCGGTCCCGGCAGCGGTCACCGCGCAGCCGGCCCAGTCCGCGAAGGAGCCGACGGCGATCGGACGCGGGGGCGCGGCGGCCACGGTCGACGTGCTCGCGACCGAGGCAGCCGTGGAGGCGTTGCGCGGCGGCGCCAACGCGGTCGACGCGGCCGTCGTCGCCGCGGCCGTGCTCGGCGTCACCGAACCGTTCTCGTGCGGCATCGGCGGCGG
>JBOHAJ010000197.1:0-7026 GCA_050697715.1 Gaiellaceae bacterium | reverse complement strand
CTCGGAACCTGGCACGCATCGCGGCGAAGACCCTGGACTCGACAGGTCTGGAGCCGTCACAGCTCTGCCTCGAGATCACCGAGACAGCGCTCATGGACGACGTCGAGGGCTCCATCGGCGCGCTCGGTGCGCTGAAGGAACTCGGCATCCGCGTCGCCATCGACGACTTCGGTACCGGCTACTCGTCGCTGAGCTATCTACGGCGCTTCCCCGTGGACCGCGTCAAGGTCGACCGGTCCTTCGTCGCCGACATCGGCACGGACGCCGCCGCCACCGCGATCGTCGCTGCCATCGTCAACCTCTCCCATGCCCTCGGTCTGAGCGTCGTCGCGAGGAGGAGACCGTTCGACTCGTAGATCTCGCCGGGACCAAGCTCCTCGCCCGGGGGCCGGAGCTCGGAGCCTGTGACGAGAATGCCCACCCGGGGCCGCTTCGCGCAACGCACCTCGGACACGCCGGCGGCGGCGAGAGCGCCCACCTGGGCCGCACCCAGCCGAACGCCGGGCTCGAGCACGGTTCCGCCGGCGGAGACGTCGCCGCCCCGCCCGCGGACGTTGGCGCCCGCGTCTACGGGCTCGCGGACGACCAGGCCGCCCGGCCCCTCCTCGACGAGCTCGAGCGGCACGACCGAGTCGGCTCCCTCGGGAACGGCACCGCCGGTCGCGATCCCCATCGCTTCCCCGGGCGCCAGCGAGCGGCTGGCCGGGCTGCCGGCGGCGATGCGCTCGACGACGGGGAGCGTGACCGGCGCCCCCTGGGTGTCCGCCGCCCGAAGCGCGAAGCCGTCCATCGCCGAGCTGGGAAAGGGCGGAAGGTCGGCGGCCGCGGCCGCGGGCTCCGCGAGGACGCGCCCGGCCGCGCGCTCGATCGGCACCCGCTCGGCCTCCAGCGGCTTCGCACGTTCGAGCACGAGGCGCTGGGCCTCCGCAATCGAGATGAGCTCCGTCACGCCCCGCGTACGCTACCGGGGAGCTAGAGAGGAACCGCGTCGCGGAGGAGGTACGCGGACAGCGCGAGGGCGAGCCAGCGCGCAGGCGGGTCGTCCTCGACCGCGGCGAGCGGCACCGCCCAGACCGCGTACCACGGAACGAGCCAGGAGGTCGCGACCAGCGCGAGCCCGGCAGTCAGCCCCAAGCGGGCACGGCCCTTCCAGGCCTCCCGCAACAGCCAGAGGTACGCGACGACGAAGAGCCCGGCGAGCACGGCCGCTGCCGCGCCCTCGGGGATTCCGAGGTCGGAGATCCGACCGGGGATGCTGTAGTCGGCGCGTTCACGGACGAGGTTGTCCGCGATGGGCCCGAAGGCGCCGAGCCAGTCCCATCCGTACCTCAAAGTGGCGATCGTCACGAGGATGCCGGCGGTCGCCGCAAAGCCGCCGTGCCCCACATGACGTCCCGTCCTGCGCGCCTCGAGGTAGCGAAGGGGGAGGAAGAGGAGCGGAACCCACTTGATCGCCGCCGCGAGCGCCCAGGCGACCCCTGCGCCGGTGCGGCGGCCCGTCGCGCCGAGCGCGAGGGCGGCCAGGACGAGCGCCATCATCCACGCGTCGTTGTGCCCGCCGCCGGCGAAGTGCAGCGCGAGCAGGGGATTCCAGCCGACGAAGGCAGCGCTGAAAGCCGACCGGCTCCCGAGGCGGGCGGCCAGAGCTGCAAGCGCCACCATCGCGGCCGCGGCGAGCGCCTTGTACGTCCAGGCTGCGGCGTCGGGGGAGTCTCCGACAACCACCGCGTGCGCTTCCGAGGCGAGCGTGAAACCGAGCGCGTAGACCGAGGTCGTCTCCAGCCACTGCTCACCGACGAGCGGGTACGCGGGGTCCTGCGGGAAGTCACTGGGAACGTCCTCGTACGGGTTGCCCCCGTGCACCGCTCCGATCCGGCCGTAGTCCCAGTAGGTGTAGAGGTCGGTGGAGAGGAGAACCGGCCCAGCAAGCGGGACAAGCTGGATCGCGCATGCGAGCGCGAGCACGGGGCCGAGCCTGCTCCGTCCTGCTCGCGTGAGGACGAGCAGGCCGGCAAGGTACGCGGCGAATGCGGCGGCCGCAGCGGTGAGGTAGACCCAGGCCCAGCCGCCGTCCGCGGCGTCGTGCTCGGGGACGAGCGGCGAGCCCGCAGGCCACCCGGCCACGGCGGCGAGCGAGACAAGGACGAGGCAGATGACCCCGGCCGCAAGTGCGAGCGCGGGCCGGGGACGGGCGAGCGCCCTACGGCGTATCGCAGGCGTCGCCGACGCCGTCACCATCCGAGTCGGCCTGGTCCGGATTCGGCACTGTCGGACAGTTGTCCGTCGGGTCGGGGACGCCGTCCCCGTCGGCGTCGACCGGGGCCGGCGGCTCGGTCGTCGTCGGCGACGTCGTCGTCCCGCCCTTCTTGTCCTTGTCCTTCTTGGTAGTCGTCGGCGGCGGGGGCGGGACGTACTCGTACTGCCCGTCGAACGGTTCCCAGTCCACCGGATTCTCCGGCAACGGCCAGTCGAGGAACGGCACGCCGTCGAACGCGGCGGACATGAAGAGGTTCCAGATGGTGGCGGGGAACGTGCCGCCGGCGACGGTGATCCCGTGCACGCTCGACATCTCGATCTGCGCGTTGGGATAACCGACCCAGACGACCGTGGACGCACGCGTCGTGTACCCCGCGAACCACGCGTCGGTCCACCTGTCGGTCGTCCCCGTCTTGCCCGCGGTGGAGGGGTCGCCGTAGTACGCGCCCGTGCCCGTCCCGGCATGCACGTTCTGCTGAAGGATCTTCGTCACCTCGTAGGCGACGCCGTCGGCCAGGACGCGCTTGCGCTTCGGGACGCCCCACCTCTTGTCCACTGTTCCGTCTGGACGCTCCACCTTGCGGATCGCCATCGGCTCGGAGTAGACACCTCCCGCCGCCAGGGTCGCGTACGCAGAAGCCATCTCGAGGACCGAGACCGAGTTCGAGCCGAGGCCGATGGAAGCGACCGGCTGGAGCTTCGTCCTGATCCCCATTCTCCGGGCGATCCTGGCGACGTTCTCGGGGTCGACGTCGAGGGTCAACCGCGCGTAGACCGTGTTGTCCGAGGAGAGCGTCGCCGACGAGATCGTCGTCGCTCCCAGATACGAGTGGCTGTAGGTCGTGACGTCCCACGGCTCGCTGTTCGGGTCGGGCTGCCAGTGGAACGGAGCGGAGAGGTACTGCGTCGTCGACGGGTTGATCCCCTGACGGATCGCCTCGGTGAGCACGAAGGTCTTGAACGAGGACCCGGCCTGGCGGCGGCCTTGGGCGGCGAGGTTGAACTGCAGGTCCTTCCTACCGGGCGCCACCGCGGTCATCGCCCTGATGGCGCCGTTCTTCGGGTCGATGGAGACGATCGCTGAGGCCGGGTCGTCGGGCTCGTTGAGCGTGCGCTTCATCGCCTGCACGGCGAGGCGCTGGAAGCGTGGCTTGATCGTCGTGTAGACCTCGAGGCCGCCACCGCGGACCCTGTCGGGCCCGTACTCGGCGATCAGTTGTTCGCGGACGTAGCTGAAGAAGTAGGGCTCGCGAATCCTGATGTAGCGCTGGCCCTCCTTCAGCTTGAGCGGCGCCTCCACAGCCTTCTCGTAGCGGGCGCGGTCGATGTAGTCAGCCTTGAGCATTGCCCGGAGAACCGCGTTTCGCCGGCGCACGGCCTCGTCCGGGCGGCTGAAGGGGTCGTAGACCGACGGCGCCTGCGGGAGTCCGGCGATCAGTGCGGCCTGCACGAGATTCAACTCGTCGGCGTCCTTGTCGAAGTAGGTCTCCGCGGCCGCCTCCACGCCGTAGGCGTGGCTTCCGAAGTAGACCTGGTTCAGGTAGGTCTCGAGGATCTTGTCCTTGCGCCAGCGCTTGAGCTCTGCGCCGGCAAGCCCAGCGGGCTGTACGCCCCAGCTGTCCGTTCCGGCACCTTCCTCCTCGAGCTTGAGCGCGAGGCAGGCCTCCTTCGTCTTGCGCTGCCAGGAGACCTCGTTGCCGATGTAGAGGTTGCGCACGAGCTGCTGCGTGATCGTGGAGCCCCCCTGCACGATCTGCCCGCTCTCCAGGTTCTCGAGCGCCGCGCGCACGATGCCCTCGTAATCGAGCCCGTCGTGGCTGTAGAAGCGGCGGTCCTCGATCGCCACCGTGGCCTGGGCGAGGAGCGGGGACATCGCCTCGAGCTTGACCGGCTCGCGGTTCTTCTCCGCCGGGATCACGCCGAGGATGGAGTCGTCAGCGGCGTAGACCACTGAGTTCTGGCCGATTGAGACCTCCTGGAGCGAGGCGAGGGAGCAGCTCTGGCGGAAGGCCTGCGCACCGGTGAACGCTGCCGCAACCAGCAGCGCGATCACGGCCAGGACAACCGCCAGCATCGTCACGAAGACGAAGCGACGCGAGCTCGTCCGCTCGCGGCGGCGGCGCACCCGGCGCCTGCGCCGGTTGTTCATGGGCGTGACGCCGTTCCCGTTCTTCATGCCGTTCCCGTTCTTGCGTCGGTCTCCGTGGCCGTTTCCCTTAGCCCGCTTCACGCGACGAGACCCTCCGCCTTCAGCCGCCCGACCACGCGGCGGCGCAGAGCCGACTCGAGGGCGGCGGCCCCGCGCGCCGTCCGGGCCCACGCCTCCACCGTGACGACGGCGGAGGTCGCCTCGAGCTGGCTCACGGTCGCTGCAGGCTCTTTCTCGGGCATCGCTTCGGGCTCCTGGCGCGCCTCCTCGACGAGTAGCGCCACCACCCTGTCCAGATCGGCGGCCAGCGGGACCGAGACCTGGACGGAGGCCAGATGCTCGGTGCTCGCGATCGTCGCGTTTCTGATGGTATCGGAGGCCAGCTTGACGTTCGGAACGAAGAAACGGGCGCCGTCGCTCGCCCGGATGAGGGTGTACGTGAGTCCGATCTCCTCCACGGTGCCAGCGGCGCCGCCCACGGCGACGCTGTCACCGATGCGAAGGGGCTGGAGGAAGGCGACGAGGATGCCGGCAACGAAGTTGGCGAGGGTCGCCTGCGCGGCGAAGCCGATCACCAGCGCGAGGATCGCCGAGGAGGCCAGGATCGTCCCGGCGACCGCCCGAACCTCCGGGATGACGAGGAGCGCGCTGAGGACGCCCACGGCCACGATGACCGTGACGACGCTGCGACGGAGGACGCGGTAGCGCGTCAGGGTCTCGGGGCGAAGCGCGATCCGGCGCACGAGCGCGCGGTCGACGAGCCGTGCGACGAGCAGCGCGAGGGCGATGACGACGGCTGCCGTGACGGCACGGCGAAGCCACTCGGAGTCCATGGAGGGATGTTCTCTAGAAGGGCAGTGGCTTCCTGCCCGCGAAACCGTCCTCAGGGCCGTGCCACCACGCAACCTCGGGCTCGCCCAGACGCCAGCACAGGAGAACGGTGTCTCCGCTCTCGGGGTAGAGGGCGGGAAAGTCGACGAGCCCCTCGTCCAGGTCCTTCACCTGCACGCCGAGCCGGTGGATCTCCTCCACGAGCGCGGCGAGCTCCGCCGCCACGACGTCGGCTGCGTCGTGCAGCTCGCCCACCCGCCGGGGGTCGATCCGACCTCCGTTCGTCGCCACGGAGACTCGCACAGTCTCGACTTCCGCGGTGAGCTCGAGGAAGAGGCGGTGCCGCTCGACGAGCCGCTCCACCTGCGGCCGCAGCAACTCGAGCGCCAGGTTCGCCTCCTCGTGCGTGAAGAAGCGCATTTGCGAAATAGTGCCTGCCCGTGAGACAGGGCCTCCTGCTGCTCACCGCCGCCGCCGCGCTCGCCGCGGGCTGCGGTGAGCGAAGCGAACCGCTCGGCGAGGTCGCCCAGGAGTACCCGGTGACCGTGCAGGGCGCGGGCGAGGAGGCAACGGTGCTGGGGGAGCGTCCGCGGCGAATCGTCGCGCTCGACCCGGGTTCGGCGGAGCTCGTGTACGCCCTCGCCGAGGCGAGGCGCGTCGTGGGCGTACCTGCGGGTCTGGCCCGCTCCGGGGCGGACGGGGTCGTGAGCCGAACCGGGCAAATCGACATCGGCGAGGTCGCGCGTCTCGAGCCCGACCTGATCGTGGCGGCGTCCTCCACCGACCTCCTCAGCGTCTCCCGCGCCCAGCGAGAGACGGGTGCGGCGCTCTACGTCCAGCCCGCCTCCTCGGTGGAGGACGTCGAGCGCGCCGCGCTCGAGCTCGGCTTCCTCGTCGGAGAGCCTCCAGCGGCTCGGGAGCTCGTGAGGAGCATCCGGCGCAACGTCGAGGGCGTGGAGGAGCAGCTCGTCGGCGTCGAGACGGTCACGGTGTTCGTGGACACGGGCTTCTTCACCACGATCTCGAGCCGCTCGCTGCTCGGCGACCTCGTTCGCCGGGCCGGAGGCGAGAGCGTCGCCGGAGAGACACCCCCTGACGAGCCCTTCCCGATCCGCCGACTCGTTCGCCTCGACCCGGACGTCTATCTCGCAACGTCGGACAGTCGCGTCACGCTCGCCGAGCTACGGAACGACCCGATTGCCTCCCGCCTCACCGCCGTCAAGCAGGGGCGCTTCGTCGTCCTCCCCTCCGACCTCGTCCTGCGCCCCGGCGCACGTGTGGGCAAGGCGCTCCTCCGCGTCGCGCGCGCGCTTCATCCGGATGCCTTTTCTCAGTGATGTCGATGCCGTGACGCTCGACGCCTTCGGCACCCTCGTCGAGCTCGACGACCCAGCGGACCGGCTTCAGGCGGCGCTCGCCGAGCGCGGCGTCGAACGCGAGCGAGACTCCGTTACGGCCGCCTTCGCCGAGGAGGTCGCTTACTACGTCGAGCACAAGCTGTCCGGCCGAGACGAGGAGAGCCTCTCCCGGCTGCGACGTGAGTGCGCAGCCGTCTTCCTGCACGCGGCCGGTGTCGAGCTCGACCCCGAGGAGTTCGCGCGCCCGTTCGTGGAGGCGCTCGTCTTCCGGCCGCTCGACGGCGTAGTGCCTGTGCTCGAGCGCCTGCGCGGGGCGGGACTCGTCCTGGCGTGCGTCTCCGACTGGGACGTTTCGCTGGCGGCACAGCTCGGCCGCGTCGGCCTCGACCACATCCTGGCGGCGATCGTGTCCTCCGCCGAGGTGGGCGTGGA
>JBOHAJ010000196.1:0-15049 GCA_050697715.1 Gaiellaceae bacterium | reverse complement strand
GCGCCGGGACCCGCTGTCCCTCCTGCTGAAAGGTCTTGCTCGTGTGCTCCAGCTTCACGACCGGGCCGCCGTCGGGCATGGCCGCCGCGCGAGGCGCGCGTGGCGGCGTCGCGCGCGCGAGGCCCGCAGCCTCCTCGTGGAAGTGGCAGCGGCTCGTGTGCCCGTCGCCGATCGGGTGCATGGGCGGCTCGTCCGTGTGGCAGATGTCACGGGCGATCGGGCAGCGCCCGGCGAAGACGCAGCCGGGGAGGTCGGCACCGAGTTGCGGCAGGAAGCCGGGAATCGTGTCGAGACGGTCCCGATCCTTGCGCAGACCGCCGCGCGGGATGCAGCGAAGGAGGCCGACGGTGTAGGGGTGGCGCGGATCGGAGAGGATCTGCTCGGCCGCTCCCTCCTCGATGAGCCGCCCGGCGTACAGGACTCCGACTCGCCCGCACATCTTGCGGATCACGCCGAGGTTGTGGCTGATGAAGAGGACACTCGTGCCGAATTCGCGCCCCAGCGCGGCGACGAGGTCGAGCACCTCCGCTTCGACGGTTGCGTCGAGCCCCGTGGTCGGCTCGTCGAGGATCAGGAGCGTCGGGTCCGACGCCAGTGCCATTGCGATCACGACCCGTTGCTGCATGCCGCCGGAGAGCTGGTGCGGGTAGCGGCGCATGACACGAGCTGGGTCGGAGATCTGCACCTTCCCGAGCATCGCGCGCGTCCGCTCCTGCGCCTCGTCCTTCTCGGCCCCGATCAGCCGGAAGACCTCCGCGACCTGGTTGCCGACGCGGATGGCCGGGTTCAGCGCCGCCGCCGGGTTCTGGTAGACCATCGAGACCGTGGTCGCTCGCAGACGGCGGACCTCGGCCTCGCCCATCCGCAGGAGATCCTCGCCGTTGACCCGGATGGAGCCGGAGAGCACCCGTCCGTTGCGGGGCAGGGAACGCATGATCGCGAACGCGGCCGTCGTCTTGCCGCAGCCGGACTCGCCGACGAGCCCGTACGACTCGCCTTTGTCGATCGTCAGCGTGACGCCTCGGAGCACGCTCCGGTCGATCCCGCGGACGCGGTAGACGACCTCCAGATCCTCGAGCTCGATCGCCGGCTCGCTCATCGCTCGAACGTCGCGGCGATCGCGTCGGCGATCAGGTTGATGCCGATGATGAGCGTCGCGATGGCCAGGGACGGGAAGAGGACGGCCCACCAAACGCCGCCGCTGATGAACTGGTAGTGCTCGGAGATGTCTTTGCCCCAGTCAGGGATTGACGGGTCGGCGCCGAAACCGAGAAAGGAGAGGGTCGCGACGGTGAAGATCGCGTAGCCGAGGCGCACGGTGAACTCGACGATGATCGGTCCCATCACATTCGGGAGGATCTCGGCGAACATGATGTAGGGCGACCGCTCGTTCCTGAGTCGTGCTGCCTGCACGTAATCGAGCTGGCGCTCGCCGAGAACTGCCGCGCGAACCGTCTTGGCGATGATCGGCGCGAACACGAACCCGATGACCAGGATGATCGTGGTCCGCGACGGCCCGAGCGCCACGATCGCCAGCAGTGCCGTGATGATGAGGGGAATCGCCAGCACAGCGTCGACGATGCGCATGATCACCTCGTCGACGAGCCCACGGTAATAGCCGGTGACGAGCCCGATCGCCGTGCCGAGGACCGTGCCGAGAATCGTCGCGAGCGGGGCCATGATCAGGATCTCCCGCGCGCCGACGATCACCCGGGAAAGGACGTCGCGGCCGAGTCGGTCGGAGCCGAAGAGGTGCTCCCCCGACGGCGCCACGAGCTTGTTGAGGATGTCGTCGGCCCGCGGGTTCTGGGGGGCGATGAGCGTGCCGAAGGCGGCGCAGAGGACCCAGGCGCCGAAGAGGATGCAGCCCAGGACGAACGTCGGCGAGCGCAAGAGCAGGCTGATGCGCTCCCTTCGAGCCACCCGCGCCTGGTCCGGGCGTGAGGGAATCGGGATCGGAGCGGCTGGGTCTTCGATCGTCGTCACTCGACGCTCGCGTAGCGGATGCGCGGGTTCAGGAGCGAGTAGGCGACATCGGCGAGCAGCGTGGCGAGGAGGAAGCCGATGCCGCTGATCAGGACACCGCTCTGCAGGAGCGGGAAGTCCTTCTGCGCTGCGGCCGTGAAGATCAGTCGGCCCATGCCCGGGTAGTTGAAGAGCGTCTCGATGACCACGAGGCCGCCGAGCAGGAAGCCGGTCTGTGTCGCGACGACGGCGATCGTCGGCAGGAGCGAGTTGCGCAGGACGTGCCGCCGGAGCACGACGCGGAGCGGGAGACCCTTGAGGAAGGCCGTCCGTGTGTAGTCGGCGTCGAGCGACTCGATCGTTCCGGCCCGCGTGATGCGCGCGATGTAGCCGAAGAGGAGGATGACGAGCGTGAGGGCGGGGAGGAAGAGGTACTTGAGCTGCGTGAAGAACCCGCTCCCGTCGGGCGCGTTGGCGCTGACCGGCAGCAGGTCGAGCCAGAGCCCGAAGACGAGGATGAGGATGATCCCGGTGACGAACTCGGGCAAGACGGCGAGCGAGAGTCCGCCGATGGTGATCAGGCGGTCGGTCAGCTTGTCGCGCTTCAGGGCGGCAAGGACGCCTCCGGCCACGGCGAGCGGAACGACCAGCAGGAAGGCGAAGGCTGCGAGCTTGAACGAGTGAACGAGCGCGTCGCCGATCAACTCGCTCACCGGGACGTCGTAGGCAAACGAGTTCCCGAAGTCTCCCTGGAAGAAGTTCGAGATCCAGTCCCAGTACTGCGTGAGGATGGGCCGATCGGTCCCGAGCTCCTTGTTGAGGTTGTCCACTGCGGCCTGGTCCGCGAACGGGCCGAGGATCCGGCGGGCGACGTTTCCCGGCAGGATCTGCGCGCCGAAGAAGACGATGATGCTCAGGAGGAAGAGCGTGATCGCCGCGAGGCCGAGCCGGTTGAGAAGGAATCTCCCTATCGCTGCTCCTACGCCCTAGGGCGGCCGAAACCCGCCGGCTCCGGCCGCCTCGTGTAATCCTCCGCTCAGGCGGTGAATCCCGCCTTCGAGAGGTCGAACTGTCCGGTCGCCGCGGAAACCGCTCCCTGCAGGTTCGCCTTCGCAGCCGAGAGGAAGTTGTAGAAGTACGGGAAGATGATCGGCGTCTCCTCGAGCAGCAGCTCCTGGATCTGCTTCGCGACTCCGCGCTGAGAGTCGAGGTCGAGCGCGGCCACGTACTGCCTCACGAGCTCGTCGTACTGGTCGTTCTTGAAGTGCGCCGAGTTCCAGACGCCGATCTTCGCGTCGCCGGAGAGGGCGGCGGTGAGGTAGACGTTCGGCACGGGGCGGTGACCGTAGTCGGTGATGCCCATCGTCGAATCGAGCCAGCGCGACTTTCCGAAGACGCCGTCGCCGTAATAGGTGGCCGCGTCGGTGATCCTCAAGTCGATCCGGACCCCGATCTGCTCCGCGTAGTTCTTCACGAGCTGAGCGAGGTCGGGGATCTCGAACCCGTCCCATGTGTCCAGCTGGACCTGGGCGCCTTCCGCGCCGGCGTCCGCAAGCAGCTGCTTCGCCTGGTCGAGGTCCTGCTCCCGCTGCGCGACCGAGGTGTCGGTCGAGGGGTACAGCGGCGCGAACGGGCTATCGTTCCCGACGTCGGCCTTGCCCTCCCAGAGGCCGTCGACGAGCGCGCTCCGGTCGATCGAGAGTCCGATCGCCTGCCGTACGCGGTTGTCCGTGAACGGCTCCTTGTCCGTTCGCATGTGCAGCTGCCGGTGGGTGGCCGTCCTGATGGCGATGACCTGGACGTTCGGGTCGTCGAGGATCGCCTTCCCGCCGGAAACCGAGAAGTGCTCGATGAAGTCCACCTCGTCGCCTTGGAGCGCGAGGACCATCGGTCCTTCCGTGTCGTAGAACTTGACGTCGATCTTGTCGGCGTTCCCCTTCTCGCCCCAGTACGCGTCGTTGCGCACGAACGATGCGCCCACCTTAGGCGTGAAGCTCTCGAGCTTGTAGGGGCCCGTCCCCTCGAACGTCTTGCCCCAGTCGCCCGGGTCCAGGTCGGCGGGGATGATGATGGCGTTGTAGTTCGCCGAGCTCACGAGCGTCGGGAAGTTCCCGTTCGGCGCGTCGAGGTTGAACACGACCGTTGCGTCGTCGGGAGCCTCGATGTTCCCCGGCGAGAGAACGCCGCCGAGGGCGGATTGGGCATTCGCCGAGCCGCCGTCCGGGTTGATGAGCTTGTCGAAGGTCGTGACGACGTCGTTCGCCGTCAGCGCGGCGCCGTTGTGGAACGTGACGCCCTGCCGGATCGTGAAGGTCCAGGCGGATCCGTCCTCGTTCGGCTCCCAGCTCTCGGCGATCCGCGGCTGGAGCTCGAGCTTCTCGTCGGAGAAGGAGAGGTACTCGCCCGTCGACCCGAGCAGGCCGGCGCCGCCCTCGTCCTGAACGAGAAGCGGGTTGGGCGCGGTCGTGGGCTGCACCAGGGCGACCCGGATGGTGCCGCCGGGCTGGAGGTTCCCGGCCGTCGTCTCCGTCGCCCCGGTCCCTTCGCCGCCCTCGTCGTCACCGCCGCAGGCGGCTGCGATGAAGGAGAGAGAGGAGAGGGAGAGACCGACGACCGTCCCGCGTCGGATGAACTCGCGCCGGCTGATCTTGCCGGCGGCGAGCTCGTCGATCAGGTGGTTCTCGAGCTCGCTCCGTGTCCGCCGGAAGTCGTCGGCGCGGCGCTGGGTCTCGTCCATCTTCACGCTCCTCGCTCGGGGATAGAGCCGGTTATCGCACGGAGACTCCGCGCAGTCAACCAGTAGAGACGTGCCTGGGGCTCAGTGGTTGGCCCCGAACGTCTTGCAATCAGGCAGCGACGCCGGCGAGCGAGGTCAGCCGCTGGAGCAGCAGCTCCCTGAATTCCTCGACGTCGATATCGACGGCGACCCGGGCGTTCGGCTCGGGGGCGGCGGTGCGGCGTCGCATGTCGACGACGGTGCGACCCCGGCAGAGACCGGACCCGAGCTCCACCGCTACGTGACGCTCGACTGTCTGGACGAGTCCGGGCCGAAGCAAATGGGCCACCGCGACCGCGTCGTGGATGGGGCATCCCCCGAAGTCGTACGCCTCGCGGTAGAAGTCTCCGTAGAAGTCGAGCATCCCGGCGACCGCGGCTCCGACCCGGCCTGTCCGGCGAAGGCGGTCCGCGTGTTCGGCCGTCAGCAGGGCCTGGTTCGTCACGTCCAGGCCGATCATGGTCACGTCCAGACCGCTTGCGAAGACGCGGGAGGCCGCCTCCGGGTCGACCCAGACGTTGAACTCGGCCGAGGGCGTCATGTTGCCCTCCGCGATTGCACCGCCCATGAGTACGATCCGGTCGAGCCTGCGGGCCGCCTCCGGGTGGCGGGCGAGCAGGAGGGCGACGTTCGTAAGCGGTCCGAGCGGTACCAGCGTCACGGGTCGATCCGCCGCCAGCAATCGCTCGGCGAGGAAATCCACGGCGTGTTGCGCGACGGGCCGGCCCCGGGGGGGCGGCAGGTCCGGTCCGTCCAGCCCGGTCTCGCCGTGGGCGTCCGCCGCCACAACGAGGTCACGTACCAGCGGTCGCTCGGCTCCGGCGGCCACCGGGACGTCGTGGCGGCCGGCAAGCTCGAGCACCTTGAGCGCGTTGGCGGTCGTCTTCTCGAGCGTCTGGTTTCCGGCGACCGTCGTCACGCCGAGGAGCTCGAGCTCCGGGCTCGCGAGGGCCAGCAGGAGCGCGATCGCGTCGTCCTGCCCCGGATCGGAGTCGATCAGGACCGGAATCACGTGCCCAAGGCCGTCGGAAGCTCCACCGGGACCACCGCGCGCTCGGCCGCGCTCGTAAGGAGCGCGTCCATCGTGAAAGCGCCGACCACCGATTCGGCGAGCGCGGGCTGCGGCGGAGAGTCTCCGCGAACGGCCGCAGCGAAGCTCTCGAGCTGGAGGCGGAACGGATCGACTGCGGGAAGCGGAAGCCGCCTGGTCTCGAACTCGCCCCAGCCGACGCTTCGGCTCAGGAGCACCTCGGTCGGGCCCTCGATCCTCCACGCGACCGGGAGGCGGACGTGCCCTTGCGCGCCGCTGATCCTGAGCTCGTGGTTGGAGTCGCTCCTCCTCGAGCTCTCGAGCACGCCGACGAGCCCGTCTTCGTACTCGATCAGTCCGTAGAGGCGGTCGACTGTGCCGTAGCGGTCGCTCGTCCCGCCCACAGCGTGCGCCTGCCGGGGCAGCGTCCGGGCGAAGCGGTTGCAGGCGTCGACGCAGTAGCAGGCGAGGTCGTAGGGTACGCCGCCGGAGCACTCCGTCCTCTGGCGCCAGTCTCGGCCCGGATCGTAGGGCGAGCTCTCCTCGGGATCGAACATGTTGAAGGTGGCCGAGATGCTGTCGATCTTGCCGGCCTCGCCGGCTGCGAGGAGGCCGTCGATCGTTTGGATCGCCGGATGGTGTCGGTACATGTAACCCTCGACGACGAGCGCGTCGGCTTCGGCCGCGGCCGTCGAGATCTCGAGCGCCTCGGCGCCGGTGAGGGCGAGCGCTTTCTCGCAGAGGATGTTACGGACGCCCGCCTTGAGGCATCCCAGCACCTGCTCTCGGTGCAGGTTCGGCCAGGTCGCCAGCAGGACGCCGTCGAGCTCGTGCTCGCGAACCATGGTGCGGTAGTCGCCGAAGGCCCGCTCGCACCCGTGTCGTCGGCCCCAGGCCTCGGCCACCTCGACGCGAACGTCGCAGCAGGCGACGATCGAGGCTGCTGCTGTAGCCGCTGCCGCACGGGCGTGGCGCTCGGAGATCCCGCCGCAGCCGACGATGCCGACCCGAATGGGGGAGATCAGAGCCTCTCGGCGAACTCGCGATTCGCGTCCTTCAGGCTCGGGTCGCTCCCGAAGTAGGCGTGCTTGGACATGTCGGGGGAGTAGCGGCTCGCAGGCGGCGTCCGCCCGAGCGCCTCGGCGACGGAGCGGATCAGGTGCGGTGAGTTCCCGCAGCAGAGGCCGACGTAGCGGACGCCGATCCGGTCGGCCTCGCGCGCGAACTCGGCCGTCTCGTAGCGGTTGCACTGAAAAGGTTCGAGCGCGGTGGGGAAGGGCATCTCGCCGAAGCTCGGATCGCGCAGGCTCTGGAAGCTCGGCGCCTCGTCCGTCGTGCGGTAGGGGACGGGAAGGGCGGCTACGTGGCAGGAGACCTTCTCGCGGATCGCGGGGAGGAAGCCGAGCGTCGTGCGCAGGCCACGGTTGCAGTTGAGCCCGACCACGTCGGCGCCCGCCTGCTCGAGCACGGCGCAGGCGTCCTCGGGGAAGAGCCCATCACGTGTCTGCGGCTCGCGGTGGAGCGTCATCGTGACCACCGCCGGCAGGCCCGCCTCCTTGATCGTCTCGCAGGCCATCCGCGCCTCTTCGGCGTACGAGAACGTCTCGGCAATGACGAAGTCGGCGCCCGCCTCCGCGGCCCAGGCGACCTGCTCCTCGAACATGGCCTTGACGGCGCGGAGCGAGTCGGCGTCGTTCGGATCGAAGACGTTCGTGTTGCAGATGTCGCCGGCGAAGAGCGTCCCGGTCTCCTCCGCCACCTCCTTTGCGAGTGCCAGCGCCTGCCGGTTCAGGTCCTCGAGCAGGTGCTCCTTGCCGACGATCCGCATCTTCTCGCGGTGGCCGTAGTACGTGAACGCCTCGACGACGTCGGAGCCCGCGTGCACGAACTCACGGTGTAGCTCCGCCACCTTCTCCGGGTGGTCGAGCACGACCTCGGGGACGAAGGCGCCCGCCTGCACGTAACCGCGCCGCTCGAGCTCGAAGAGGTAGCCCTCGGCGCACACGACGTGGCCCTGCTCCAACCGCTCGACAAGTCCAGCGCCCGCCATCGCGCCGAGTCTACCGTCCAGCGAAGCCAGGTCCCGGGGTCAGACCCCTGGACATGTCCCTGCTGGCCGGGTAGTGGCTCCGTTGCTGATCTTGATGCGATCACTATCCACAGGAATGCCCCGGCGACATGGCCCGCGAAGCCACGTCCCGGGGTCAGACCCGGGACGTGGCCGTAACGGCCGCGTCAGGCGCCGACCGCGCCCGAGCGAATCAACTCGCGGACGGGCTCGAGGTCTGCGGGGAGGGGGTCGCCCTCGCCCATGAAGGGGACGCGCTCGCGCACGAGGTCGTGAGCGCGCTGCGTGCCGGCGCCGAGCCGCTCCGGCCGCCGCAAATCGACCGCCTGCGCGGCGATCACGAGCTCGATCGCGACCAGACGCTCGCCGAGGGCGACCATCTCGGCGAGGCGGCGGGCGGCCAGCGGGGCCATGGTCATGCGATCCTCGATCCCCTCCGCATGCGTCGACGTGACGACCTCGAAGGAGACGGGCTGGGCGAGGAGCCGCGCCTCGGCCGTCAGCGCCTGCGCCGCGACGCCGAGCTCGCCGAGCGAGTTCTCGGCGAGCCCCTGGCGCGGGGCCAGGCCGTCGGGCAGGCCCGTCAGGGGTCCCTGGAGGAGCTTCGCCGCGCGCTCGCACGCGCTCGTCAAGGCAGGGGCCAGGGCGATGCGGAGGAAATCGAGCGCCGCGGCAAGCGGCAGGATGTCGAAGTTCGCGACCGAGACGATCCGGTCCTCCGCCGGGAGGACAAGCGGGTTCTCCTGCGACGCGTTCAGCTCGAGCTCAAGCTGCCCACCCGCGAAGTCGAAGGCTTCCCGTACGGCCCCGTGCACCTGCGGGAGACAGCGGAACGTGAGCGGATCCTGCAGGTTGCGCGCCGCGCCCCGCTCCCAGAGCGAGCTTCCGTCGAGGAGCTCGCGGAACCGCGCCAGCGTGCGCACGATGCCGGGGTAGGGCCGCACGTCGCCGATCGCCGGGTGCAACAGGGTGAGGTTGGCGGCGAACGCCTCCAGGTCGAGCGCCCCCACGACGTCCATCGCGCCCAGGAGCCGTTCGAGATCGGCGAGCGCCAGAGCGGCCAACGCGGTCGAGAACGCGTTCGAGTTGAGCAGCGCGATCCCCTCCTTGGCGCCGAGCTCGACATCGCCGAAGAGCTCGTGCGCGAGGTCGGCCAGCGGCGGAAGGTCGGCCTGGCCTAGCGAGCCGAGCAACCGCACCCGGGGGCGCTCGCGCCCGTTCAGGCCGCGGACGAGGCGCTCCGCGATCTCGGGGCGAACGCCAGCTGTCCCCTTGGCGAACGCGTTCGTGACGCGGAGCATCGTCGCGCGCACGACCTCCTCCGGCGCGTAGGGCCCCTGCGCGACGCGGTGGTTCGCCACGAGCGCCCGGTTGAAGGCGGGGATCTCCTCCGGCGGCACGCGCACCTTCTTGCGCGCGCCGACGCCGGTCGTGAGCCCGTAGACCTCGTCGCCGCGCTCGAGCGCGCGCTCGACCAGCGACCGCGCCTCCCGCATGCGCCCGACCGCCTCGGGCGCGATGCTCACCTCCGCGCCGCCGCGCGCGACGCGGACGACCTCCTCGAGCGTGAGGGTGTTGCCTGTGAGGACAACGACCAACACTAGCCCCAGACCGCCGCCGCCGTCTCGGCGATCGTGCGGAGCTTCGCCCGTTCGTCCTCCACCGTGAGCGCGTTTCCGAGCACCGAGGTCGCGAAGCCGCACTGGGGCGAGAGCGCAAGCCGCTCGAGCGGGACGAAGCGTGCGGCCTCGCGAACGCGCGCCGACAGCTCCTCCACGGTCTCGCGCCGCTGCGTCTTCGTCGTCACGAGCCCGAGCACGCACACCTTGTCCTCCGGCACCTCCGCCAGCGGCTCGAACCCGCCCGAGCGGGCGTCGTCGTATTCCAGCAAGAGCCGATGCGCGCGCACGCTTGGAAAGAGCCGCCCCGCCAGCCAGCCGTAGTCGCCCTCGACGAGCCAGCGGCTCGCTTGGTTGCCGCGGCAGAGGTGGAAGCCGAACGTAACGCCCGGGCGGTCTCCGATGACCAGGTTGTCGAGCTCGAGGCCGAGGTCGAGCCACCGCTCGGCCGGCCAGCCCCGGCTCTCGTAGAAGTCCCGATACGCCGGATCGAGGAGGAGCGGATAGTGAGGAGCGTCGAGCTGGAGGTACTCGGCCCCGAGCCGGACGAGCTCGTCCACCTCCTCGCGCAGGATCTCGGCTACGTCCCCGAGGAAGTCCTCCAGCGTCGAGTAGGCGCCGCGCGAGCGCTCGGGGTCGTAGAAGCTGGCGAAGAGGCTCGGGCTCGGAAGCGTGACCTTGAGGACGCGGTCGGTGCGCCCGCGTGCGTACGCGAACTCCTCGGCGGAGAGGAAGCGCCGACGCCGGAGCGTCCCGAGGACCGCGATGGGCGGCCGCTCGACCGTCCTGTCGCCGACGTCGTCGCCGTGCCACTCGCCCCAGAGGAAGGCGTCCAGATCCCACTCGCCGAAGCCCTCGACCGCCTCGGTCATCTGCGACTGGAAGGAGAGCCGCCGCATCTCACCGTCGGTGACGACCTCGAGCCCCGCGTCTTCCTGGAGTCGAAGTACCTCGTCCACCGCACGATCCTCGACGCGCTTGAACTCCGGCGGCTCCATCTCACCGCGTGCGAGCCGCGCACGCGCCTCCAGCAGCTCCGGCGGCCTGAGCAGGCTGCCGACGACGTCCGTGCGTGCGCGTATCACGCGCGTAGCGTACGCAGACCGCTACCATTTACGGCTCGCGCTGCGGCGCAGGTTCCGTTATGAGAGACATCCTGGTTCTCTGCCCGCAGGAGCGGGACCTGAAGGCAATCGACGTGGCCGGTCTCGAGACGCGCTATCGCGTCCGCTACGCGGGCTCCGACCTCGACCAGCTCGAAGGCTTCGACCCGGAAGCGTTTCTTACGGACTGCGAGGGGATCCCCGCCGAGGCCGTCGTCGGCACGAAGGACCAGTCGGCGCTCCTCGCCGCCTTGCTCGCCCAGCGCCGCAGCTTGCCCGGCCCGAGTCCGGGAGCACTCGTCGCCTGTCAGCACAAACCGACCTCGCGCTCGATCCAGCGGGACGCGGCGCCGGAGGCGACCCCGGCCTTCGCCCTCCTAGACGGGCGGCCCAGGCTTCCCTTCCCGTTCTTCGTCAAGCCCGTTGTGGGCCGCCTCTCCCAGAACGCGTATCGGGTCGATGATCCGAACGACCTCCTCGACCTCCACGAGCTCGATCGCTACACGACCCGCTACGCTGAGATCGCCGCCCTCGCCGGCGCCGACCCGGCCAATGCGCACGGCTTCCTCGCCGAGGAGCTCCTCTCGGGCATCGAGGTGACGCTCGAGGGGTACGTCCATCGCGGCCGGGTGACGACGATCGGTGTCACCGACTCCGTCAAGTACCCGGGCACGCTCTCCTTCGAGCGCTTCGAGTATCCGAGCGCGCTGCCCGAAGAGCGCCAGGCCGAGCTCTCCGACGTCGCCGCCCGCGTCCTGCCGGCCCTCGGCTTCGACGACGGCTTCTTCAACGTCGAGTTCTTCGTTCCGGAGCGCGGCCCGGCGCAAATGATCGAGGTGAACGGGCGCCTCGCCTCCCAGTTCGCGCCGCTCGTCCTCGGGCTGCACGGCCGCTCGACGTACGACGCGCTCTTCGTGCTCGCAGCCGGCCAGGATCCGGACTGGCACACCGCCGTCCCGGACGGCGTCGGGGTGAGCTATTGCCTCCGCGTCTTCCACGACGCGTACGTGGAGGCCGTTCCCGATCCCGACCCGGACCTGGAGCTGCTCGTGCGCCCGGGGCTCCATCTCTCCGAGCAGGGCACGAACGACGCGCAGAGCTATCGCCTGGCGATCCTCTATGGCTTCGGGGAGACGCGCGAGGAGGCGGTGGAGCGCTGCCGCGCCCGCGCCCGCGCGCTCAGCTTCAGGCTGGCGCCGCTGCGCGTTCGCTGACCTCGGGCTCTTCGCCTTGCGCCTCCCGGTCGGAGATCCCCACGGCGGCCACGGCCGCCCCCACGAACGCGAGCCCGGCCGAGAGCAGCATTCCGGCGCGGAAGCCGTCCACCGATGCATCGCGCAGCTCAGCCGCCTCCTGGTCGCGCGCGAGCGGCACAGCATCCTCGTTATCGGTCTGCGCCTGGAAGACGAGGGAGATGACGAGCCCGATGAGCGCGACCGCAAGCAGGCTTCCCAGGCGAGAAACGGTGGAGTTGATCCCCGACGCGATCCCCGCGTAGCGCTCCGGCGCCGACTTGAGGGCAGTGGCTGTGATCGGTGCCACAAGCATCGCGAGCCCGAAGGAGAAGACGACGAGGCTGGCGATCCCGGCCGTCCAGAAATCCGAGCGCTCATCGACGAGCAGGAAGAGGAGCGTCCCGATCCCGAGGAGCGCCGGCCCGGCAGTGAGGTAGAGCCGTGGCCCGTTGCGGTCGGCGAGCGCTCCGAAGCGGGCGGCGAGGACGATCATGATGGCGCTGGAGGGGATGTTGATCAACCCCGCCTCGAACGGGGTGAACCCGAGGAACTGCAGGTAGATCGTGAAGTAGACGAAGTAGCCGTAAAGGGCGGCGTAGACGACGAAGGTCGCCAGGTTGGCGGCGGCGAAGTTCCGGCGGCGGAAGAGCTCGAACGGAAGCATCGGTTCCGCCACACGCCGCTCCACGACGACGAAGGTCGCGAGCGTTATTCCCGCGACTACGAACGTCCACCAGAGCTCGCCGAAGCCCCGGTCGGAGCCCTCGACGAGCCCGTACGTCAGAAAGCCGAATCCCACCGCCGCGAGCGTCGCCCCGGCGAGGTCCAGGCGGCCGGTGCGCGGCTGAGCCCGCTCGTCGCAGCGGCCGACTAGGGCCAGCCCGACCGTGAGTGCCGCGAGTGGAAGGTTGATGAGGAAGATCCAGCGCCACGAGGCCCACTCGACGAGGGCGCCGCCTGCCGGCGGCCCGGCGATCGTGGCGACGCTCGTGAAGGACGTCCAGAGGCCGATCGCGCGCCCCGCCTGGTCACCGTAGACGCCGCGGAGCAGGGCAAGCGAGTTCGTCGTCAGGAAGGCGCCGGCGACGCCCTGAAGCGTGCGGGCGAGAATCAAGATACCGCCGTTCGGGGCGGCTCCGGCGAGCAGGGAGGCCAGTGCGAAGGCAGCGGCGCCCGCGATGAAGGTCGGCCGCCGCCCGTAGCGGTCGCCCACCGCACCGCCCACGAGGTAGAGAGCTGCGAGGGCGAGCGAGTAGGAGAGGAAGATCCACTGCTGGCCAGAGAGCCCGAGCTCGAGATCCTCTTCGATCGTCGGCAGGGCCACGATGACGACCGTCGCGTCGATGAACGCGACGGACGAGCCCAGGATCGTCGCCGCCAGCGTCAGCTTGCGGCGAGCGTCGAGGCTTAAGGTGTCCACGGAGGGAGAATAAGCTTCGGACGGTGCGAAGAGGAGCCCTGGGCGGGATCGCGGCCGCCGCGGCCTGGGCGGCTGCCGAGCCCGTCGCGGGGCGGATCTTCCGCACACCGTACTCCGATGTGCGCCTCCTCGGCCGCCCGCTCACGGCCGGGCCGCTCTGGCGCCCGCTCGGGGTCGCCGTCCACCTGGCCAACGGCGCCGTGTTCGGTGCGCTCTTCGAGCGCCTGGGCGGCCGGGGCCCGCGGGCTGGAATCGCCGCAGCGCTGGCCGAGAACGTGGCGCTCTGGCCCGGAATGGCGGTCGTCGACCGCTACCACCCGGACCGGCGCAGCGGCGCCTGGCCGCCGCTCCTCCTGAACGGGCGGGTCTTCGCGTATGAGGCGACGATGCACGTCTTCTTCGGGGCGGTTCTCGGCCTGATGCTCCGGGCAGGAGCTCGACAGGATCACCTCCAGGGGCACTAGGCTTCCCGCACGGACACCATCCTGGCCATCGTCAGCCGGCGCGAGGTGCGCCACTACGACGGCCGGCCCGTCCCCGACGAGATCGCTCGGCGGATTCTCGAGGCCGGTCGGCTGGCCGGGAGCGCGCAGAACCGTCAGCCGTGGCGCTTCCTCGTCCTCGAGAACCGCGAGCTCGTCGAGCGGGTGGCAGAAACCGTCTTCGAGCCCGGCAACCTGCGCGGCGCGGCGTTGGTGGTCGCGCTCGTCGTGCGGGGAAAGGGCCCGGTGCAGTTCGACGCGGGGCGCGCCGCGCAGAACATGCTCCTCGCCGCCTGGGACCTCGGCGTGGGGAGCTGCCCCAACGGCATGCTGGACCGCGAGCGCACCGCCGAGCTTCTCGGCCTCGGCGAGGACGAGCGGCCCGCGATCATCCTCAGCTTCGGCTACCCCGCCCGCCCGCGTGATCCCTCGTCGCGGACGGTGGACGAATGGCTCGCAAAGGCGCCGCGCAAGCCGCTGGACGAGATCGTCGAGCGTCTCTAGACCGCGGACCCCTTTACAGATCGCCCCTTCTGAAGAAGATGGGAGGAGGAGAGAGGGAAAATCGAGGCGTGCGGCCGTCTCTCGAGAGAGGAAGGTCAACATGGATGCCAAGCCGCACGACCTCACGGCCGAGTTGAGGGCCGACTACGCCTACGAGGCGACGGTCGTAGAGCTGATCGACCGAGTGGAAGCTCAGGCCGACGAGCTCGACCGCCTGCGCACGGGGGCGGACGAGCTCGGGCGCGAGCGCGAGGAACTGAAGGCCGAGCTCGTGATGGCGCAGGGCTACCTGCGTGAGCTGGCGACCGCGCTCGAAGACGCCGAAGCCCGCCTCGCGGCGCACGAGTCGACGCTCCGCTCCCGCATCGCGCAGCCGCCGCCGGAATAGACGCCTTCAGCGCCCGTGGTGCGCGTGCACGACCGCGTGCCCGCGCCCGCGGGCAATCAGCCAGCGGTTCACGGGGAATGCGGCGACCCAGGCGACGGCGAGCGCGACGGCGAGGCTGCCCCAGAAGAGCGCGTTCTCGAGCCCGGCCTCCATCGCGCCCGGGACGAGCAGCATGATCGCGTTGTCCACGATCTCCATCACGGTGATCGAGAAGGTGTCGGCGGCGAGCGCGAGGCCGATCGCCGTCCCCAGTACGATTCCGCCCCGCAGGAGCGGCAGCATCGTGAGCGAGTAGCCGAAGAAGAACGCGAGCACCACCGCCAGGACCACCGTCGTCCAGTTGTCGAGCCGCAGCGCCGTTCCGATGACCATCCCGAGCACTTCGCCGATCGCGCACCCGGTGAGGCAGTGCGTGGTGGCGTTCAGCGCCGTCCGATTGAGCGAGCTTCGATCGAGGGT
>JBOHAJ010000195.1:0-3688 GCA_050697715.1 Gaiellaceae bacterium | reverse complement strand
ACGGTCACGCCGCGATCGCGAGCCGCTCTCCGTAGAGCGCGGCCGCGTTCTCGTGCAGCACCTTGCCGCGCCAGGCCTCGGGAAGGCGCTTGAGCGTGAAGGAAGGATCGTCGAAGTCCCAGTGCGGGTAGTCGGAGGCGAAGCAGAGGATGTCCGGCGCGCCCGCCGCCTCGAGCATCTCCCAGAGGAGGTCGTCGCGCCGGTCGGTGTGCTCGAGCGGCTGGGTGGTGAAGCGGACGTGCTCGCGCGCGACCTCGCTCGGCTTCCGCTCCAGCCAGGGGACTTCGGCCCGGAGCGCACGCCAGTTCGTGTCGAGCCGCCACAGGATGCCCGGGAGCCAGGCGACGCCTCCCTCGATCAGGAGCACGCTCAGGTTCGGAAAGCGCTCGAACACGCCCTGGCAGACGAGCGAGACGAGGTGGGCGGAGATGCTCCCCGCCGAGCCGAGCGTGTGCCACTCGAGGTAGAAGGTGGGCGGGCCCGCGCCCCCGGGCGGGGCGGCGATGCCCATCCCCTCGCCGCCCGAGTGGATCGCAACCGGGAGGCTGCACTCCGCCGCGGCCTCGAAGATCGGGAGGTAGCGCGGGTCGCCGTACGGCCGCTCGGAGCCGCCCACGAGGACGACGTGCACGAAGCGCTCGTCCTCGGCGCACCGGTGAATCTCTGCGGCCGCGGCGGCCGGGTCCTGCGCCGGGCAGACGATCCCGCCGCGCAGGCGCGGCTCCACGTCGAGCCAGCGCTCGCGCAGCCAGTCGTTGTGCGCGCGGGCGAGGGCGGCCGCGCGGTAGGCGCTTCCCATGAGCGAGAGGGTGATCACGTCGTCGGCGTTGAGGACACCGACGTCCGTGCCGTGGGGATCGAGCGTGTCACGCGCCACCGCCTCGGCGCTCGCGCCGGGAGGGCCGTCGTCCGTGCGTTCGAGGTCTTCGCGGTACCAGGAGACGGGGTGCGACCACGTGTAGCCGGGCAGCCCGAGCGTGGGCCCCTGGCGGCGGAACCACTCCCGCTGGCCGGGCTCGACATACTCGAGCAGCGCCTCCGGCGACGCCACCTGCGGATGGATGTCGCAGTCGATCACGTGTCTAGCCTAAGCGTCTGGTCTACACGAGGTCGCGCGGGAGCGCGAAGGACCACGTCCGCGCGAACACGCGCGTCTCCCCCTCGTACGCGTCGAGCGCCGTCGTGACGAGGAACTGCTCCTCGTTCGAGGTCATCGTGCTCCTGACTTCCGCGCGCGTCCGCCAGGCCCCGCGCGCCATGCCGGTCGAGGCCTGGAACCGCACCCTGGTCGAGAGCGGGTCGCCCTCGACGATCGAGTACGTGCACCGGCTCGAGTCCTCCGTTGCGAGCTCGATGGCCACGAGCCGCAGCGCGCCTCCGAGGTCCCAGTCGAACGTCTGCTCCACCAGGCCGGTCGCGAGATCGCGGCGCAGGTAGCGGCCGGGTGTGCCGCCGGCGAGCCCCTCCACCTCGAGCGGGGGCGTGTGCTCCGGCTCCGGAAAGTCCGGCAGCTGCTCGTCCTCGGGCCGCGGGGCACGCGCCGGCAGCTCGAGGAAGCTCTCTTTACCCGGGAAGAGCGTCAGCGTCACCGGCTCGGGCGAGGGCCAGGCCCACGGCCAGTACGTGGGCGAGACGGCGAGGCGCAGCCGGTGCCCGGCCGGGAAGGAGTGCGCGATCGCGTCCAGGCGCACGCGCACCGGGTAGCGCTTCCCCGGCTCGAGCGGCTCCGGGTGCTCGTGGCTTTCCCGGTGCGCGAGGTTGAGGAGCCCGCGCGAGACGAGGGCCGAGGTCCCGTCCGGCGCGACGTCGCAGAGGCGGACGCAGACGAGGGCGCGCGGGCGGTCGACGGCCAGCGACAGCTCCACCTCGGGGAAGCCGAGGATCTCGATCGGCTCGTCGAGCGGCTCCGACGGGAAGGACAGCGAGAGCGCGTCGTCGAGTCGCTGGTCGGCGGGCAGGTCGGCCGACTGCCCGTCCGAGCACCAGACGCCCGCCTCGGCGCCCGTGGACTGCACGCCTAGGAGCTCGGGCGCCCCTTCACCGGGCAGGTGCCAGACGTGCGGCCGGACGTTCGGTGACGGCCAAGACGGCTCTGCGACCCAGCGGCCGGGGCGGTGCTCGTACTGCGGGCGCGGCGGCGCCGAGTCCTGCATCCAGACGCGCAGCATCGGCTCGTCCATGATCCCCGTCTCCTGGTCCTTGAGCCAGTGGTCCCACCAGCGCAGGCACTCCTGGAGGAAGCCGATCGAGGGGCCGGGGACGGCCTGGTCCGGAAAGGCGTGCGCCCACGGCCCGATCAGCCCCTTGCGCGGCACGGAGAGCCCCTCGAGCAGCCGGAGGACGGCGTTCGTGTAGCCGTCGGCCCAGCCGCCGACGGCATAGACCGGGCACTCGATCGCCGCGAAGTCCTCGCACACGGAGCCCTGCTTCCAGTAGGCGTCTCGACGCTGGTGTCCGAGCCAGGCCTCGATGTAGGGCGGCGTCCTTTCCAGGCGGTCGAGCCACTTCTCGCGCCATTCCTCGCCGACGAGCCGCGGGTCGGGCGGCCGGCCGTTCCAGGTGAGCATGGAGGACGCCCAGTGGAGCATGTCCGTGGCGAGGACGCAGCCCCCCTTGTAGTGGACGTCGTCGGCGTAGCGGTCGTCCGTCGAGCAGAGCGTCATGATCGCCCTCAGAGCCGGTGGGCGCCGGGCGGCCACCTGGAGGCTGTTGAAGCCCCCCCAGGAGATCCCCCACATGCCGACCGCGCCCGTACACCAGGGCTGCTCGGCGAGCCAGGCGATCACCTCGAGGGCGTCGTCCTGCTCCAGGGGGAGGTACTCGTCCTCGAGGATCCCGTCCGACTCGCCCGTGCCACGCATGTCCACACGCACCGCTGCGTAGCCGTGGCCCGCGACATACGGCTGGCGGTCGGCGTCGCGCACGGCGGTGCCGTCGTTCTTGCGGTAGGGGAGGTACTCGAGGATGGCGGGCACGGGATCGGCCTCGGCGTCCTCCGGCAACCAGATCCGCGCGGCGAGCCGGCAGCCGTCCGAGAGCGTGATCCACGTGTGCTCGATCTCGCGGATCGCGCGTGGGAGGTCGGTCCTGATCGCCACTTGTGCCGCGCGATCGTAACTTGCCCACATTCGGCCCCGGATGAGAAGGTCCAGGGATGGTGCGCATCGTCGAGGCTGCCGGATCTCCCGCCCAGCGCGGCCGGGCGATCGGCCGCGCGCTCGCCGAGGAGATCCAGCGCTCGCTCACTTTCTACCGCGCCCGCGTGGAAGGCTTCGATCTCGGCCGGCTGCTCGCGCCCTACCGCGCGGCTGCCGAGCGCAGGCTGCCCGACCACGTGGCGATGCTCGACGCCACCGCGGCAGCGGCCGACGTGTCGAGCGACGAACTCTTCGCGCTCAACGCGTGGGAGGAGCTCGAGCCGCTGCTCGAGCCCCAGAAGGCCGCAGTCGAGCGCTGCACGAGCTTCACGGCCGTTGCCGGCGGCGCGACGATCCTCGCCCACGCGGAGCACTGGTACGCGGCCGACGCCGGCAGCGTGGCCGTCGTCGTCGAGTACCCCGACGACGGCTCGCCAGCACTCGCCTCCCCGACGCCGGCCTGCTACCTGCCGGCCGTCGGCATGAACGCGCGCCGCGCCGCCCAGGGAATCGACTCGCTCACCGCCTCGGACGACCGCGAGGGGGTGCCG
>JBOHAJ010000194.1:0-2925 GCA_050697715.1 Gaiellaceae bacterium | reverse complement strand
CCGGCATCCTCGACGGCGACTTCGTCGTCGTACAGCGCGGGCAGGACGCGCGAGACGGCGAGATCGTCGTCGCCCTCGCCGGCGAGGACGAGTCGGCCGACGAGGCGACAGTCAAGCGCTTCTTCCGCGAGGCAGGACGCGTACGACTTCAGCCGGAGAACGACGCGCTCGAACCGATCTACGCGGATCACGTCCAGATTCTCGGCAAGGTGATCGGGGTGTTCCGCTCGCTCACATGACCGAGGTCCACGCCCTCAACCGCACGCTCGACCAGGAGTTGCTTGCTCTCCTGCGCGGGGCGAGCCTCGAGTGCCTCGTCTGCGGAGAATTCGTGCTGCACCGGCACGGCGAAGTGGAGTGCCCCGAATGCGGCTTCGGGCTCCGTGATCGAAGCGTCGGAGAAAACGGGCTGGACGTCCACTCGCAAGCCGGTTGATTGCCTGGAGCCGTGGACGGGGGTCGAGGTTTCTAGCTCGTCGAGGACTTGTCCACGCCGAGGGCGTGGCGCGTCTCTCTGGGCGACTCGGCGGGAAACTCGACTCGGAACGTCGTGCCCTTCCCCTCGGTGCTCCAGAGGCTGAGACGGGCGCCGTGCCCATCGGCGATCGTCTTCGTGATCGCCAGGCCGAGACCCGTTCCCGGGATCGCGTGCTGCGTCGCGCTCGAGGCGCGGAAGAAGCGTTGGAAGAGCCGCCCCTGCTCCTCGGCCGGGATACCGATGCCCGAGTCGGCGACCTCGAGGACGACGTGGCCGTCAGCACTAAAGGCTCGCAACTCCACCTGTCCGCCTTCGGGCGTGAACTTGAGCGCATTCGAGACAAGGTTGTCGAGAAGCTGCTCGAGCCGGGCCCGGTCGCCCACGAGTGGCGCAAGGTCGCCCTCCACCGTCAGCGCGATCCCCTTCTCCTCGGCCTCGAGCCTCGCCGCCTCGCCACATTCGAGCACGAGCTTGCCGAGGTCGACCTCCTCGAGATCGAGGTTGAGCTGGCCGGCGCCGACCTGAGCGATGAAGAGCAGGTCGCGCACGAGCCGCAGCAGCCGGTCGCTGTTCCGGCTCATGACGTTCACGAACTTCCTCTGCTCGTCGGTGAGTGGGCCGGCGTCGAATAGTTCGAGGTACCCAACGATCGACGTCAGCGGTGACCGAAGCTCGTGGGAGACGAGCGCGACGAACTCGTCCTTGAGTCGCTCCGCCTCCTGCTCGGCCCGCCGTCGCTCGACGAACTGACTGATCTGTCCGCTGATCGTCGCGAGCGTTCCAATCAGCTCTCCATCGGGGCGGTGAAGCTCGCTGCCGAAGAACTCGAGGACGCCGTACAGATCACCGCCGCTGAAGACCGGGAGAGCAATCGCCCCGCGCAGCCCCGCGGCCTTCGCGGCCGCGGCCCGCGGGAAGCCGGGATCCTCGGTTACGTCCTCGATCCACGTTGGTTGGCCGTCGGCCCAAACGCGACCCGGAAGGCCGATTCCCTTCCCAAGAACGAGCTCGCTGCTCGCCTGCTCGAAAACGGTCTCCTCGATCCCCCGGGCACGCCAGGTCTGCTGGAGGCGTAACGCCTCCGGATCGTCGCTGCGGGTCCAGACCATGCCCCGCTCCCAGCCCATCGCTTCGCCCAGCGCGTCGAGAAGCCTGAGGAAGACCTCTGTCTCCGAGCCTCCTTCGGCCAGAGCCAGGGCGACCGCCCGCTGACCCTCGAGGTATTGCTCCGTCCGCCTCCGCTCGGTGATGTCCTCCACCTGCGTGATGAAATGGTGCGGACGGCCGGCTTCGTCCCGCACGAGCGAAACACTGACGAGGCACCACACCACATGGCCTCCAGCATGGAGGTATCGCTTCGCGATCTGAGGCGTGCGGACCTCGCCGGTCAGGAGCAGCCGCACGAGCTCGTCGTCGGCGGCAGTGTCGTCCGGGTGCGTCAGTGACGGCGAGTCGACGCCGATCAGCTGCTCGCTCGAGTAGCCGAGGATCTCGCAGAAAGCACGGTTGACCTGGAGCCAGCGCCCCGAAAGATCCTGGAGTGTCACTCCGATCGGCGCGTGCTCGAACGCGCTTCGGAACCGCTCCTCGCTCTCGCGGGCCTCGCGATAGGCATTCCGGCTCTGGGCCCGGACCTCCTCGTTCAGGCGCCAGGCGATGATGTTGGCCGTGCCTGCAGCGGAGATGAAGATGCCGTGGACGGCCGCCCATTTCCAGGGATTCGCCAGCGCGCCGGGGTGGTTGTAGACCGATTCCGGATCGAGCGTGCCCGCCACCCCGTGATGGAGGACCACGTACGCGAACGCGAGTAGGAACGGGAACCAGTCTTCGTAGAGGAGGAGCAGGCTCATCATCACGAAGAAGTGGAAGTGCGCCTCGATCACGCCTCCTGAGATGTGAACGACGACTGCCGATGCGCTGAGCAGCCCTAGCGAGACGAGACCGGAGCAGACCTTCCGGCTGTGACCCCCCAGAGTGGCGAGGGTCGCGAAGGAGGCGAGCGTCGCCAGCGCCGCTCCCTCGAACATGCTGTGGCCCAACCCGTAGCCGCGCGTGAATGCGAACAGGGCAATCGCGGGCACATGGAGCCAGAGGATCCCGAGCAATGCGCGATGGCGGCGCTCCCACACCTCGTCGGGTAGCGAGCGTCCTGTCGGGAGGGTCGAGCGCAGTCGAGCGAGGAGCGCGAGTTGTCTAGAGGGAGAGGCTGGCATCGCCAGGTCGGCGGCTGGGGCGCCGCTCGATGCGAGACCTGTATCGCTGCCGCTGTTCATGCCGCTCATCCGCGGGTCCGGCTCTGCTTGCCGTCTCTGAAGCGTTTCGGCGAATCCGGCCCTCGACTTGAACGGAGAAGCGGGAAAGGCGGGCTACAATTCGGTCTGCAGGCCGGGTGACCGCGGGCCGGCGCGAGCCGGTCCGAGGAAAGTCCGGACACCACAGGGCAGGAC
>JBOHAJ010000193.1:0-2369 GCA_050697715.1 Gaiellaceae bacterium | reverse complement strand
ATCCCGCGACGTCACTCACCGAGCTTGGGCACGCCGTCGCCGCCGAGACGGTTTTTGCGGCCTTGAGCGAGAGCTGGGCAGCCTGCGAGCGCCTCTGGGACGAGGGCCGCGGCATGGCCGCGATCCGCGCGCGCTGGCTCGCCGGCGCGGAGCTGGTCGGCACCTACGAGCGCCGCTGAGGGCGGCTTTGGCCGGGCCCAACTGGGACACGGCCGCCGCCCGCCGCTATCACGAGGGCACGAAGCACAGCTACGAGAGCGTGCGGCGGGGCGCCCGCCCGCTCGACTGGGCGAACCGCCCGCATCCCTTCAAGGACTACGTCGGCCTCGAGCCCGAGCCGCTCCCCCCGGGGGAGCTCGGATGGCTCCTCCGCTGGGGAGCGGGCGTCGCGCGGACGCGGAGCTACGGAGCCGACACCTACCACTTCCGCACCTACTCGAGCGCGGGCGCGCTGTATCCCGTCGAGGTCTACGTCGCGGACCGGCGCGGCCTCTGGCACTTCCATCCACTCGAGCGCGCCCTCCGTCGCCTCCGGGACGTGGACGTCCGCTCGCGGCTGGCCGACGCGGAGACGGTCGTCGTCCTCACCGGGATCCTCTGGCGAACCGCGTGGAAGTACGGCACGCGGGGCTACCGGCACCTCTTCTGGGACGCAGGGACGATGCTGGCGAACCTCCTCGAGCTCGCCGGCGCCGTAGGGATCGAGGCGCATGTAGTCACCGGCTTCGTCGACGCGGACGTCAACCACGTCGTCGGCGTCGACGGAGAGCGCGAGGCCGCACTCGCGCTGCTCGCGCTCAGCTCTGACCCGGGCCTGCCCCGGGTCGAGCGGCTCCCGCGGCTCGAGCTCGCCGCCGAGCCGCTCTCTCGGCACGAGGGCTCCTGCCCGGAGGCGCAGGCGCTGCACGAGGCCTCGAGCCTCGCTACGGTGGAGGAGGTTCGCCGCTACCAGGAGCCGCAGCCCGAGGCGGGGCGCATCGGCCTCTCGCGCGAGGAGCTCGAGCGCGTGCTCCGCCGGCGGGGCTCAGTCCGCGAGTTCGCCCTCGAGGCGGTGCCCGCCGGGGAGCTGTCGGCGATCCTCGCCGGAGCGGAGGCTCCCGTCGCGGCCGACGTGCCGGCCGCGTGCGAGCTCTACGTCATCGCCTCAGGGGTCGAGGGTCTCGCCCCAGGCGCGCACCGCTTCGAGCCGCCGGACCGGTTCGAGCTTCTGCGCGCCGGAACCTTCCGGGCGCAGGCCGGGTACCTCGCCCTCGAGCAGCCGCTCGGGGCGCGCGCCGCCGCCACGTGCTTCTTCCTGGCCGACCTCGACGAGGTGCTGGAGCGACACGGGAACAGGGGCTACCGCGCCGCGCAGCTCGAGGGGGGAATCCGCACCGGCCGGATCTACCTCGGCGCCGTCGCCCGCGGCCTCGGCGTTACGGCGTCGACCTTCTACGACGACGAGGTGACCGCCTTCTTCGCCCCGGGGACGCCGAAGGCGCCGCTGCTCTGCGCCGCCATCGGGCGCGGATAGTGGAAACGCTAGAACCATTCGTTACGATCCGTGTAGGCATGACGGAGCCCACCTACTACGTGCAGTTCGCCGAACCGGAGGAGCCGGACCGTTGGCACACGATCGCGCGCGTGCAGGGGCGCCCGCTGGCCGACGAGGTGGCCCGTCTCGCCAAAGGCTCGTACATGCGCGCGACGGTCGTGACGCACTACGCCGCGCGCCTCCGCTCGCGCTCGGCGCTTCGGCGGGAAGGCAAGCTCGCGCACGCCGAGTGGGAGCTCGGGATGGGCGAGCACCGGCACTACGGGCGCGCGCTGGTCGAGAGGGCCGAGCGGAACCTGCGCGTCCCCTCGCCGTAGCGATCTCGCCCTTCGGGGGGTGGACGCGCGCCGCAGCGCGTCGCACACTGGACTGACGGGACTGCTTCGCCTCCTCTCCCCACGGGCGGCCGCCTTCGCCCTGCTCTGCGCCGGGCTCTCGCTCGCGGGCAGCCTCGTTGCCCTACGCGCGGCTGCCCCGGCGTCGCGCCCGGTCACTCTAGGCACCGTCGACGTTCGCGTGGCGCCCGCCACGGGTGGGCGGCTCGACGTCTACGTCCCCGTCGTGGACTGGGGCATGCGGGCACGTCCCTACGATGCGCCGGTCGCCGTCGAGCTCGAGTTCCGCTCGCTCGACCGCGACGCCGCACTCGCCGCCCTCCGGGAGGGCGGCAGCGCCGACGCGAGCCTCGCGCTCACTCGCGAGGAGCTCCGGGGCGCGGTGGCGGACGGGTTGCGGCGGGCGGCGCTGCTCGTGCTCCTCGGGGGTGCGGTCGGCGGGCTTCTCGGCGGAGCCCTCGTGGCCGCGTTCGGCCGGCGCCGCTGGGTCGCGCTCGGGC
>JBOHAJ010000192.1:0-3028 GCA_050697715.1 Gaiellaceae bacterium | reverse complement strand
GACGCGCGCGCCTCCACGCCGACCGCAGCCGCCCGGCTCGTCGTCCCGGACGAGCGGGAGCTGCGTGAGCGGCTCGAGCGCCTCCACGCCACCCTCGCCCGCGACGCGGTGCGCACGCTCGAGCGCGCCCGGCAGACCCTCGCCCGCGACGGCGAACGGCTCGCCCGCGCTCCTGCGCTCCTACTCGAGCGCAAACGGGCGGGCCTCGAGGGGCTCGCAGGAAGGCTCCGGATGTTGTCTCCAAAGGCAACACTCGCGAGAGGATACGCCATCGTCCGGACGGATGAGGGCATCGTCCGCTCCGCCACCGCGCTCGACCCAGGCGACCGCGTGGACGTCGAGCTGGCCGAGGGCGGGTTCGGCGCCCGCGTGGAGGAGTCGCGCTCGTGAGCGCCGAGCCGACCTTCGAGGAGGCGCGCAAGGAGCTCGAGCACATCGTCGCCCAGCTCGAGAGCGGGCAGGTCGAGCTCGAGGAGGCGGTACAGCTCTGGGAGCGGGGCGAGCAGCTCTACCGCCTCTGTCTCGGGAGGCTCGACGCGGCCCAGGGAACGATCGATGAGCTGGGCCGCCGCGCGGAGGCGGCCAAACCGGAGTCCTAGGTGGACTGTTGAAAGCCTTGACAAAACCCGCGTACGGGCCGATTCCGCCCGACGTGCGAGCGGCGTGCGCGACGCCGGATCCCATCCGGGCGCAGCCGTAGACTCCGCTCCTGTGACGGGACGAACCCAGGAGGCGCTGTACGCCGAGATCGACCTAGAGCTCTCCTGGTCGGAGGACGAGCTTCCTCAGGTTGAGCGAACGAAGCACGTCCATAGCCTCCACCCCTACCTCGGGAAATTCATCCCTCAGCTCGTCGAGGTTTTCCTTCAGCGCTACTTCTCTGCCGGGGACACGGTGTACGACCCCTTTGTCGGGTCGGGGACGACGCTCGTGGAGGCGAACGTGTTCGGATGCGAAGCCGTCGGGGCCGACATCTCCGGCTTCAACTGCCTCCTGTGCGAGGTCAAAATGGCCTCGTACCCCCTCGCGCAGCTTGAGCTCTCGCTCAAGGGCACGTTAGAGGAGGCGCGGAGGATGGTGCCGCCCCCAGTCGATGGTGCAAGCTCCTGGTTGCGGGAATGGTATGCGGAGCGGGCGCTCAGCGAACTCCTCGCCTACCGGGAAGCCACCCGCACGCTACCCGACCAGGCCAAGAAGGTCGCCCACGTCATTCTCTCCCGGGCCGCCCGGTCAGCGCGGATGACGACCCACTATGACCTTGACTTCCCCCGCCAGCCGATCCGAGAGCCTTATTCGTGCCTGAAGCACAAGCGCACCTGCCGACCCGTCGAAGAAGCCGCAAAGTTCCTCCAGCGGTACACGCTCGACACGATCCGGCGACTTCGGGAGTTCTCCGTCCTGCGGAGCAACCGGGATGTCACCGTGCTCCACGATGACTCCCGCGCGCTAGACCTTCCTGGCGAGACGACGGGGATCATCACGTCCCCGCCCTACCCTGGGCTGATCGGCTACCACGAGCAGCACCGGTACGCCTACGAGCTCCTGGGTCTGGATGACCGCCGGAAGGCCGAGCTCGGTAGAGCCGAGCGAGGGACCGGACGCAACGCAATCGAGGAATACGTCGACGGGATGGTTGAAGCCTTTGGGAACGGCCGCCGCTCCCTTCCCCATGGTGCGCCCGTCGTGATCGTCGTCAACGATTCCCGCGACCTCTACCCGCAGATCCTTGAGCGGGCCGGCCTCGTCTTGGAAGAGCGCCTCACGCGGCATGTCAACCGTCGAACGGGTCGTCGAGCCGGGGAGTTCTTTGAGGACGTTCTAGTCTGCCGCGCGGCCTAGGCAATGGACGCCGAGACGAGGGGTCGGGTCAAGGGTCTCGTTAGCGATTTCATGGATCGCTGGCTCAACGACAACTTTCCCGAAGGCGAGCTGGCGATGATCGAGGAAGAAGGCGTCTCTCCTAGCGGTTTGCTAGCGCCATTCCACGATGCTCTCGTCCCTGCGATTACGCAGTTGAAGGAGCGATCGTTCTCAACGCGGCTCGGAAACCTCCATGAGCGTGTCGCCAAAGCTATCGCTCGCCCGGTTCACGCCGAAGTTCGAATCGCGTATGACCTAACAGGCGAGATCCCTCTCGTTACGAGAGAGTGGATCGCGCAGCGCGTCGCTCAGCTCAGAGGACGCGCTGCCAGGCCTGACTTCGAGTTCGAGCGGCAGAACATCATCGGCGGGATCGGCCATAGGGTGACCGTCCTGATCCCGGATATGGACCTCTTCATCAGAACCCACGAAGGCGAAGAGCACTACTTCGAGATCAAGAGTCCGAAAGCCAACATCGGACAGGCGGCGGCCGTCAAGGAACAATTGATGACCGCGGTCGCAATGAGGCAGAGTCAGCAAGCTTGGGCCTGGTGGGGCGTGCCGTACAACCCATACGGAAGCGCCCCCTTTTCGCATCCATTCGCACAGCCCTTCTTCGATTTCGAGCGCGAAGTGATGATCGGCGCCAAGTTCTGGAACTTCGTAGCCCAGTCAGACGAGACGTACGAGGAGCTACTCGACGTCTACCGCGAAGTTGGCGTAGCGTTCCAAGGACGCCTGAGCGAGATCAGGCGCCGGCTAGAAGAGGCTACTCGTCGCTCAGCAGATGCATGAGCCTCGGTAGGGCATCCTGCGTGCGCACGGCGCCGCGTTTTGCCCTCCCCCTCCCGCCGTCTATGATGCCGCCCATGCCCGCCCCGGCCGACGTCCTCCGCCAGGTGCCCCTCTTCGCCGAGCTCAAGGAGCGCGAGCTCGAACTGCTCGCTCGGCAGCTTCACGAGCGCCGCTTCCCCGAGGGCGCCGAGGTGACGAAGGAAGGGGACACCGGCGCCGGCTTCTTCGTGATCGCCGAGGGGAACGCGGAGGTGACCGTCGCAGGCGAGCCCCGCGCGACTCTCGGCCCGGGCGACTACTTCGGCGAGATCGCGCTCATCGACGAGGGCGTCCGCTCGGCGTCCATCACCGCCGCCACCGACCTGCTCTGCTA
>JBOHAJ010000191.1:0-5636 GCA_050697715.1 Gaiellaceae bacterium | reverse complement strand
ACCTCGTTTCGGTCGACCCGCGAGGTCAGCTGTTCTCCTCGCAGAAGTCGGTCTGCATCACGTCGCCGACGCAGACCTCCTCGATCGTCCGGAACCCGTCGGCGATCACGGTGTCCGCGACGTTGTCGGCCGTCACCCCGATCGGCGTCAGGGCGAAGTAGGGCACGACGCCCTCGCCCTCGGGCGCCTCGGTGGGCTTGCCGTCCTCCGAGTTGATGCCGATGAGCTCGAACTCGAAGTCGCTCGTGACGTTGTTGATGTCCTCACCGTTGCGAAGCGCCAGCGCCACGGCCGCTGCGACCGCGGCCTCGGCCTCGATCGGCTTGTAGACGGTCATCGTCTGCTTGCCGAGCAGGATGTTCTGGATCCCCGCCTCCGTCGCGTCCTGGCCGCTTACCAGCGCCCCCTCGACCCCTGCTGCCTCGAGCGCGTTGATGGACTGCTGGGCAAGGTTGTCGTTGGCGGCGAACACCGCGTTGACCTCGTTGTTCGCGGCGGACAGGATCTGCTCCATGATCGTCTGGCCCTCGCCGTTGTCGCCCCATCCGGGGACGAACTGGTCGTCGACCAGCTCCCACTCGCCGGCGTCGACGCGGGCCTCCACGGTCTCGGCGTAGCCGTCCCGGAAGAGGAAGGCGTTGTTGTCCTCCTCGCCGCCGTTCAGCATCACGACTCGCGGCTTGTCCACGCCGAGGGCGTCGATCTCCGGCTCCAGGATCTCCGCCATCGTCGCGCCAACCAGGACGTTGTCGAAGCTCACGTAGGCTGCTCCGCCTGAGCTCCCGGTGTTGAACCGGTCGTACTCGACCACCTGGACGCCGGCGTCCTTGGCGATGTCGATGATCGCGCCGCCGGAGCCGACGTCGTTGCTGACGAGCAGGATCACGCTGGCACCGTCGGCGATCGCCTGCTCCGCCTGTGCTTGCTGCTGCGCAGGGTCACCCTCGGCGTTGACGATGTTGTGGTCCACGCCCGCCTCCGTGAACGCCTGGTCGAAGAAGCGGCGGTCGTCGGCTTCCCAGCGAGGCGAGGTTGCACTGTCGGGCAGGAGGACCCAGATGCTCCCCTCGCCTCCGCCTCCGTCAGTCGCAGTGTCGCCGCCCCCCTCCTCGTCGTCGCCGCCGCACCCTGCCGCGGCGAGGGCGAGCGCGGAGACGAGGACGAGAAGCAGGACGCCTAGCCACCGCGCTCCAACTCTGTCAGGCTTGTACGAAAATCTCCTCACGCTTTTCCTCCTCGAGCAGAACGAACCGACTGGGCCCTTGACTGCGCAAAGTTACGGTGCCTGTGGGCCGAATTCAAGCCCGACACGTGCGGCGCCCTCGCTGTCGGTCAGCTCCCTCCCGCGCCGAGGGCCGCGTACACGAGCTCGTAGGCCCGCACGGCGTCCTTGGCCATTTGCGCCTCGCGCAGCGCCCCGTCGTCGATCCGCTCCGCCACCGAGTCGATGAAGCGCCAGTGGAGGACGCTGCGACGCGCGGCCGCGACCGCGTCCTCCGTGTACGGGTAGAGGTCGAAGCCGAGCCGCTCGCCGTTCGCGCCGTAGTTCGCGCGGCGGAGCTCGACGGCGAGCTCGAGCGTCTCCATGAACGCCGTCGCACCGAGCATGTTGTCGTCGTCGAAGTCGCCCCAGCCGGAGTTCGCGTGCTGGTGGCCGAGCACACCCTCGGCCGCGAGCAGGGCGGCGTACTCCGCGAGGCTCTCCCGGTTCATGATGAGGTGCTGCCAGTCCATGTTGACCTTGACGTTGTCGAGGCCCTGGGCGCGCAGCTTGTGGATCACGTGCAGCGTCATGCCGACGTTGCGCATGAGAATCTTCATGGCGGGCTCGGAGTTCTTGTGCTCGAGGAAGAGGAGGATCCCTCGCTCCTTGCAGCGCTGCGCCGCCTGCCCGATCCCCTCGACGAGCCACGCCCAGCTCTCCCGGTAGGGCGCCTGGAACGGGTAGTTGTAGCCCTCGATCCCCGGCCAGATGATGAAGTGGGCCTCGAGCTCGCCGGCGAAGTCGATCGCGGTGAGCGTCCGCCGCAGCGCCTCCGCCCGCGTCGCCTCGTCGGGGGAGACGAGCCCGCCCCTGCCGAAGCGCGAGTCGAGGTGCAGGCCCGTCGCCATGCAGTAGATGTCGTGGCCGTCGAGGGCGTCGCGGACCGCGTCCAGATTCTCCTCGCTCAGCTCCTGGGGGTAGTGGAACTCGTAGCCGTCGATGAGGTCGCCGAGCCCCTCGACGGCCCGGCGCACGCGCTCGACCGTGCTCTCGCCCGCGTACTCCGGCTTGTAGCCGCCGGGCACGAAGCGGGTGATCATCGGGCCGAAGGCCCAGATGCCGAGGCTCGTCTTCAGTCCGTCGCTCATGTCTGCTCCCTGTAGTCGCCGACGATCGTCGTGAACTCGATGAGGTTGCCGAACGGGTCACGGCAGAAGAAGCGCGGGCGATTCCGGATCGGCGTCTGGTCCGATGTCTCGATGCCGGCGTCCTCGATGCTGCGCCGCCAGGAGGCGACGTCCTCGACCTCGAGGCAGAAATGCCTCTGCGCCCCAGGGTCCGGCTGAACTGGGTCGGGCAGAAAGTGGAGCTCGAGCTCTCCGGGCCCCGCCTCGAACCAGACGAGCTCCTGGTCGGCGAGCGAGTCGGGCACCGCCTTCTCGGTGAGGCCGAGGACACCCCCGTAGAACGTGCGGACGGCGTCCTGGCGGCCCCGCGGATAGGGCGACGAGACGTGCTGGAGGCGCTTGACCGCCATCAGGCGAGCATAATCCAGCGACCCGTGAGACGGCTGAACGGCAGAGCGGCGCTCGTCACCGGCGGTGGGAGCGGGATCGGCCGCGCAACTGCGCTCCGCCTCGCCGCCGAAGGCGCCTCCGTCGCCGTGAGCGGCCGCCGCGCCGAACTCCTCGAGGAGACGGTGGCTGCAGTCGAGCGGGAGGGCGGCACGGCGGTTGCTCTCCCAGGCGATGTGACGATCGAGGAGGAGGCTCGCCGCATGGTGGAGCAGACACGAGCACGCTTCGGCAAGCTCGACGTCCTCGTCAACAACGCGGGCGCGATCCGGCGCGGCTTGCGCCTCCACGAAGTCCCGACCGAGCGCTGGGACGAACAGATCGCAGTCAACCTGCGCGGCGTCTTCCTCGTCACGCGGGCGGCGCTCGCCGTCATGCTCGAGGGCCGGGGCGACCGCTCGCTCATCAACATCGCGTCGACGTTCGCGCACACGAACGCGGTCGGCGTGGGCCCGTACGCCGCTGCGAAGGGCGGCGTCGTCGCGCTCACGCGCTCACTCGCCGTCGAGTACGCCGAGCAGGGGATCCGGGCCAACTGTGTCTGCCCAGCGATCGTCGATACGCCACTCGCCCGCGTCGATCGCTCGGACTTCGACGAGCGCCGGGAGACGTACGCGGGCATGTTCCCGCTTGGGCGCGTGGGAGAGCCCGAAGACGTCGCCGCCGCGGTCGCCTATCTCGCCTCCGGCGAGGCCGGCTGGGTTACCGGCGTCGTCGTCGACATCGACGGGGGCTTCACCGCGAGGTGACGCGGCCCCGTCGAGCAAACCCGCGTTGAAACAAGGCGATCGATGATCGATGATCGTCGGTCCAGGTCGAGACGAGGAGGAGCGCGATGGCCGTTGCGAGCGAGGAAGTCCTCGGCACCTTCTACGGGAGCGACGAGTTCCCCATCGCATGGGAGGAGGGCGAGCGGGAGCTCTTCTGGATCTACGACGATCTCCACTGCCCGAACCCGCTCTCGCCGATGTTCTTCGACATCGGCGGCTGGTGGCTCACATGCGACCACATGTTCCGCCGCTTCGGCACGCCCTTCGCCTGCGACTGGATCGCCAAGTCGATAAACGGCTACCTCTACACGGCCGCCGTCCCGGCCGACTCCTCCCTCCATGCTGAGGCGACGGAGTACAACGCCCGCTACGTGCCGCGCGTTCCCCGCAATCCTGACCATCCCGGCAAGATCGGCGCCTACCTCGGATGGGTGCTTCCTCACTACGCGGCCAACTTCCTGGACTGGTGGCGCGAGCGGCTGCGGCCCGAAATCGAGCGCAACTTCGCCTACCTCGACGGATTCGACAAGGAGAACGCCGGCCTGCTCGAGCTCGCCGTCCTCCTCGAGGACGCAATCGACATCCACGATCGCCACTGGAAGATCCACTGGATGCTCAACTTCGCGCAGTTCTCCTCGACGGTCGCGCTGAACGCGACGATCCAGGAGATCAAGGGCGAGGTCGACCCGAACCTCGGAGGACGCCTGCAGAGCTCCGTGGAGGATCGCAACTGGGACTCCATCGAGTCCCTCTGGCGCCTGAAGGAGGAGGTCAAGAACGACGCCGAGCTCGGGGAGGCCTTCCACGCCGGAGAAACGGCCGCCGATGTCATCCGCGGGCTCGAGGGCTCGGAGCGGGGGCTCCGCTTCCTCACCGAGGGCGTGGAGCCCTACCAGCAGGAGTTCGGATACCGGGCGATCTGGTCGCACGAGTTCGCGTTCCCGACCTGGACGGAGCGCAAGGAGCCGATCGTCGAGCAGATCCGCGGCTATCTCGAGACCGATTACCACTATCCCAAGACGCTCGCGGGCGTGAAGCAGGACCTCGACGCGGCGATCCACGAGCTTATGGACGACGTCCCAGCGGGCGAGGAACGCGACCGTCTCCAGGCCGCCGTCGACCTCGCGCTGGGGATGAACCCCCTCACCCCAGATCACCATTTCTACATCGACCAGGGCACGAACGCGCGTGTCCGCATCGTGCTCGTCGCGATCGGGCGGAAGCTCGTTGAGGCGGGGCTCCTCGACGACCCGGAGGACGTGATGTTCCTGCGCTACAACGAGCTCCGCGTCTTCATGGCCAACCCGGAGTCGCTCGACGCGCGGGCGCTCGTCTCGGAACGGCGCGACCAGCGGGAGGACGCCTTCGCCCTGCGCCCTCCCGAGTGGGTCGGGACCGCGACGAAAACGGCGCTCGACTTTCCCTACAACGCGCTCTGGGGCTTCCCGGAGAAGTTCTACCGGGAGGCGACGACCGCAGCCGCCGAGGTCCGTGGGCTTGCAGCCTCTCCCGGCGTCGTCGAGGGCTTTGCCCGCAGCGTCACCTCGCTCGACGAGTTCGACCAGGTGCAGGAGGGCGACATCCTCGTCTGTCAGATGACGAACCCGGCCTGGGTCGTCCTCTTCACGAAGATCGTCGGCCTCGTCACCGATGCGGGCGGCGTCGTCTCCCACCCCGCGGTGGTGGCGCGGGAGTTCGGCATCCCCGCCGTCGTCGGCACGTCCGAGGCCACCGCCCGGATCAAGACGGGCGACCGCGTGCGCGTCAACGGCTCGACCGGGATCGTCGAGATTCTCGAGTGAGCGTTCTCAGCCGGACTGTCCTGCGCGAACAGGTGAAGGAGGTGCTGCTCGCGCGCATCCTCGACGGCACCTACGCTCCCGGGGATCGGCTCGTGGAGACGCGGATCGCGCAGGAGCTCGGAACGAGCCAGGCGCCCGTGCGCGAGGCGCTTCGCGAGCTCGAGCTCCTGCGCTTCGTCGAGTCGAAGCCCTACGTGGGCGCACGGGTGCGCGAGCTCTCGGAGGAGGAGCTCGCCGAGATCTATCCGGTGAGAGCGGCGATCGAGGAGGTTGCGGCCCGCGAGGC
>JBOHAJ010000190.1:0-7302 GCA_050697715.1 Gaiellaceae bacterium | reverse complement strand
AGACACTGGACTAATCCGCGACTGCATGTGAACATCGTCACGTGCACGTGCCGGCCGCCTCAGGGCGAGCCGCAACGGAAAGGAGGCGCGCGAGCCATGCGAACGCTCTTGATCGGAGGCGCACTAGTACAGCGTCCGATGTTTAGGGTTCCGAATAGAAGCACCTCGCCCCGTCGCTGTCCGCCGTTTACTGTTCGGAAAACAGGGACCTCCGTCCTGGAGGCGAACACGGCCCCATCCGTGTCGTCGATCAGGATGGAGGCGATGGTGGCCAGGACAGCGGTGGAGGTCATGCTGACAGGCGAGCAGCGGGCGGAGCTCGAGCGGATCGTGCGCGCGCCGACGTCGCAGCAGCGACTGGTGAAGCGGGCGCAGGTTGCCCTGCTCGCGGACGAGGGCCTGACGAACGAGCAGATCGCGCCGCTTGCCGGCCTGTCTGCGCACAAGGTCGGCAAGTGGCGCCGGCGAGTCGCCGAGGAGGGGATCGAGGGGCTCGCCGATCGTCCCCGCCCGGGCGGCCCCCGCCGCTACGGGCACGACGAGCGGCTGCGCGTGTTCACGACCGCCTGCGCACCGCCGCCCGCGGGCGAGACGCACTGGACGGTACGCAGCCTTGCGGCCCGCGTGGGCATCGGCAAGAGCCAGGTGCACGCGATCCTTGACCTGGCCGAGCTGAAGCCGCACCAGGTCAGAAGCTGGCTGACGAGCCTCGACCCCGACTTCGAGACGAAGCAGGCCGAGGTGTGCGGCCTCTACCTCGACCCGCCCAAAGGTGCGATCGTCGTCTCGCTCGACGAGAAGACCTCGATCCAGGCCAAGGAGCCCGTGCGCCCGACACTCCCGCTCGAGCCCGGCACGCCCGAGCGGCGCGAGTTCGAGTACAAGCGCCACGGCACCGTCGCGCTGCTGGCCGCGCTGCTCGTGCACACGGGCGAGATCAGAGGAAACGTCTACGAACGCAACAGCCGGGTCGAATTCCTCCACTTCCTCGAGCAACTCGAGGCCGAGATCCCGCCCGACAAGGCCGTGCACGCGATCCTCGACAACCTGCAGGTGCACAAGACGGCCGAGGTCTGCGCCTGGCTGCAGGCGCACCCGCGCTGGCACTTCCACTTCACGCCCACGCACGCCTCTTGGCTGAACCAGATCGAGCTCTGGTTCTCGATCCTCTCGCGCAGACTGCTCAAGCGCGGCGTCTTCACCAGCAAGGCGGACTTGAAGGCGCAGCTGCTCGCCTTCATCGAGCGCTACAACCCGACCGCGAAGCCCTTCGCCTGGACCTACCAGGGCAAGCCTCTGACCAAATGAACTGTAAAGACCGGACAACGTACTAGTCGGCTAGGCGGTATGGAGTGCCCGGCGCCTCACTCGTAGGTTGGCGCGGGTTGCCGTCAGGACACGCCGGGCGATAGATCCGCAGTCAGCGAGATGGGCCTCGGCCAGCGCGGCGATCACCGCTCGCAGCGGAGCGGGGCGGCGGGCCTGCATCGGTGAGCCCCGGATCACGCTCTGACGGCGGTACGATGGGGCGACCTCCGCCCCCGTAGCTCAGTGGAGAGAGCAGCGGTTTCCTAAACCGCGTGCACAGGTTCGATTCCTGTCGGGGGCACCTTCTTCTCCAGGCCTGCGGTTCGGTGGAAAGTCCCCGCAAACGCTGCCTGCTCGACGGCCACCCCTGGAGTAAATCCGAGACTTGACAGTACTCGGTTGTCCCTAGTACCTTGTTGTACATAGTACCGGCCGGCCAACAGGACGCACTGCTGTCGCAGATGCGCCGCGGGACGCTTCAGTACTGCGTCCTCGCCTTGCTCGCCAAGGAGGAGCGCTACGGCTTCGACCTGGTCAAGGCGCTCGCCGAGATGGACGGGATGGTGACGAGCGAGGGGACGATCTATCCCCTGCTGAGCCGCCTGCGGCGGGACGGACTCGTCGAGTCCAGTTGGCAGGAGTCTCCGGCCGGGCCCCCGCGTCGCTACTACCGCCTGACCGCGGCGGGCCGGGCGGCACTCGAGGGATTCAGGCTCGAGTGGCGCCGGTTCCGCGATGCGGTCGATCACTTCGTAGAGAGGACGGCACGGTCATGAACTCCACGGCTGACCATCTCGTCGACGAGTACCTCGAGCGTCTGAGACGCGAGCTCGCCGATCTTCCCCGCGCACGGCGCCGTGAGCTGGTCCAGGAGATCTCCGAGCACATCGCCGAGGCGCGTGGTGATCTTCCCACCCAGAGCGAAGCCGAGATCCGCATGCTGCTCGACCGCCTCGGCGACCCTGCGGACATCGCCTCGGAGGCCCACGAGCGATTCGGTGTGCAGCCGAGGAGGCCAAGCTGGATCGAGTTTGCCGCCCTCATCCTGCTCCTCATCGGTGGCATCCTCCTCCCGGTTATCGGTTGGTTCGTCGGGGTCGTCCTGCTCTGGGCGTCGGACATCTGGACAACGCGCGACAAGCTGATCGGGACTCTGGTCGTGCCAGGCGGGCTCCTCGTTCCGCTCGGCTTCGGCCTGGTCGGCGTCTACGAGGAGACCTGCAGCGAGGAGTTCGACCCCGCCAGGAACGCGACGACCGAGGTCTGCACGGGCGGCCCCTCGGACGTCATGCAGGTCGTCGGCCCGCTTCTCCTCGTCGTGCTCCTCCTGGCCCCTCTGGTGACGACGGTCTATCTCGCTCGCCGCATGAGAAGGCCCTCGGTCTCCCAGGCCGTCTGAGCCTGAGCTCTCGCCTCGACCCGGAGCACGCCCGTCCCCCTTTCGAGGGATGACGGTGCGCCCCCGAAGGCAAATACTGGCGGCGAGGAGATCGGCGATGCACCGTGGCTCGTCCTGGGGCCGGACCGACCGTCGCCACCGGCGCGGGGGCTCGTCGCTGCGAAGCCGCGGGTTGACGTGAGCGAAAGGAACGGCAGCCCCCTGGTGCACTCTCCCGTTGAGGACGCGGAGAAGCTCTTCGACGAGTACTCCAATCCGGTCTACCGCTTCTGTCTCGCGCGGCTCGGCTCGCCCGAGGAGGCCGAGGACGCGCTCCAGGTCACCTACCTCAACGCCTGGCGCAGCCTGAACGCGGGAACGCGACCGGCGGAGCCGAAACCCTGGTTGTTCCAGATCGCGGCGAACGTCTGCTCGACCGTGCTCCGGAAGCGCCTCCGCGCAGCGCCAGTCGAGTCGCGTGCCCCGGAGGACCTGGAGCAGGTGGGTGCCGAGGACCGTCCCCGCGACGAGCTCCTCGGCCTGGACAAGGCGCTCGAAGCGCTTCCCGACCGCCAGCGCCGCGCGATTCTGCTCCGCGACTGGCGGGGACTCTCGTATGCGGAGATCGCGACGGCGCTGGACGCCTCTGCCCCGGCCGTCGAAACACTGCTCTTTCGTGCGCGTCGGGCGGTTGCCGCCTCCCTCGCTGCGCCGGCGCAGCGAGTGCGCCGCACGCCGGTGCGCTCGGTGCTCTCCGCCCTTCTGCCCTGGCCGTCGTTGTTCTCCACGGTCAAGTCCAGCGTCGCGCACGTGACGACGACCAAGGTCGCGGTCGGGGTCGCGGTCGGGGCGACGGCGCCGCTCGTCGCCTTCGGGGTCCTCGAGGAGACCCTCAGGAGCGGAGGCGCCTCAGCTGAAGCCGCACCCCCCGCTCGGACGCAGCCGGCCGTACCCGGGCCGACTGCCGGACCGCAGATGGCCGCCGGCGAGCAAAGGAGGCCGCTGGGACAGGCCGTCGCGGGCGCGAGAGCACGCGGTTCGAAGACTGGTCCGAAGCAGTCCGGGAATCACGCCCCGAACTCGGCCCCGGGCGGAAGCCCTGGTCAGCCCCAGCCGAGCGTTCCAGTCGTGACTCCGGCGGTGCCATTGCCGCCCCCGGCGACCGAGAGTCCCGGCGAGGAACCGGTTGCAGCCGCCAAAGTCCTCATCTGCCACGTAACGGGGTCGAAGAAGAACCCGTTCGTGACTATCTCCGTGAGCCTAGCCGCAGTAGAGACACACCTCCAGCACGGAGACACGCTCGGTTCCTGTCCGAGCTAGCGCACGCAGGCTGGGCGACCGGCTACCAGTGGAGCATGGGGGCTCTCGGTTCCACAGACATTCCTACCAAGTGAGACGCGGAACGCGGCGAAATCTTGCGGCGCGATTTCGCCGAGCGAGCGACCGCTAGGCCGCGACGGACGCGACGGCCTCGAGCGAGAGCGAGAGGGAGACCGAACCGTTCTCGACGTTGACGGCGAGCTCGCCGCCGTGCATGTGCGCGATCGCCTCCGCGAGGGCGAGCGACCCTTCGTGCGGGAGCTCGTCGCCCTTGTAGACGAGCTCGACGCCCTCGGTTGTGACGGTGACGGTGATGGGGCTGCCGACTCGCGCTGCCTCGAGGACTTCACCCAGCAGACCGAGCAGTGCGTGCCCGATGCGCTCTCCGTCCACATCCACCCAGACCTCGCCGTCGTGGCGCAGCTCGATCGGCTTGCGCTCGACGCGCGAGATCGGCCACACCGACTCGACTGCGCCGCGGGCAACGCCGGCGAGATCCACCGGGCCGGAGGCCGTGTCGAGCTCGCCCGCCTCGGCGAGCGCAACCGTGTGCATGTCCTCGATGAGCCGGACGAGCCGGTCGCCGTAGCGGACGGCGATGTCGAGGCAGCGGCGCTGGTCGAGGGTCAGCTCGCCGACCTCCCCGCCGAGCACGAGGTCGAGCTGGCGCTGCAGCGTCTCCGCCGCAATCGCCATCGCAGCCGTCGTCGAGGCAGCTGACCTCTCGACGGCGGACGGACCAATACGCCAGTCAGACCGGACGACCATTCCAACTCGAATCATCGAGATGGGCGGCGTTCTTGCGGATCGCCGCTCCCGTGAGTCCGCGCTCCCCGATTCGGGGGACGCTGGTCGTGGCACTAGGCGATCAGGCCGAGCCGGAGCGCTGTGGCGACGGCCTGCGTGCGCGTCGAGGCGCCGAGCCGGTCGCAGGCCTTCTGGAGATGGGTGCGGACGGTCTCGGGGCTGATCGACAGCTGGCGGCCGATCTCCTCGTACGTGAGACCCTCGGCCAGGAGGGCGAGCACGTCCGCCTCCCGCTCTGTCAGGCCGCCGCGGGTGCCGGTGCCGAGAGCCACTGCCCCCAGGGCGGGATCGACGTAGGAGCCGCCCGCGCGCACGGCCGCGAGCGCGCGCAGGAGATCCGGGAGCGGCGCCTCCTTGAGGACGACCGCTGACGCGCCCGCGCCGATCGCTTCCGCGACGAGCCCCTCGTCCGCGTCGGCCGTGTAGACGGCCAGTTGGGCCTCGGGAGCCGCCTCACGGAGCCGGCGCACGAGCTCTACGCCGCTGAGCAAGGGCATGCGGTAATCGAGCACAACGACGTCCGGCTGGGCCCGCTCAGCGGAATCGACCGCGACCGCGCCGTCGGGAGCCGTGGCCACCACGTCGTAGCCGTGCTCGGCGAGGAAGGCCGCCAACGCGGCGACGAGCGCCGGGTGGTCGTCGGCCACGACGCAGGTCGGCGGGCGCCCGTTCACAGCTCCCTCCCGGAGGATCTGACTCACGCTTCCTCGCTCAGAGGGAGTCTCAGCACGAGGCAGGCGCCGCCCCGGGCGGCCGCGTCGGCCTCGAGCGACCCGCCGTGGAGCGCCGCGATGGCGCGGCTGACAGGAAGGCCGAGCCCGGTACCGGAGCCGTCCTTCGTCGTGTAGAAGGGGTCGAAGATGCGGGAGAGCTCCTCGAGCGGGATGCCTTCGCCCTGGTCCCGTACGACGGCGACCGCCCAGCCTGGCTCGCGCCTCACCTCGAGGGTCACTGAGCCGTCCTCCGGAGTCGCCTGCATCGCGTTGGCGAGGAGGTTGACGAAGACCTGCTTGAGATCGGCCGCGCTCCCCTCGACCCGTACGGACTCGGCGGGAAAGCGTTCCACGATCTCCTTGCTTCGGGACGCGCTCGTGTGACGAACGAGCTCGACGGCCTCGTGCGCGGCTGCGTCCAGAGCGACGGCGCCCCAGTCGGAGCGCCCCCGGACGAAGTGATGAAGCCGCTCGACGACCTCCTTGATCTCGTTCGCGCTCTGCTCGATGAGCGTCAGGCGCTCATGCGCCCGGCTCCCCGGCTCGGCCTCCCGCAGGAGGAAGCCGGTCAGTGTGATAATCGCGAAAAGCGGGTTGTTGATCTCGTGCGCTGCACCGGCGGCGAGCTCGCCGGCGACGGCAAGACGGCCGCTCTGGACCATGCCCTTGACCCCACCGGCCCCGGCCGGCGTGCTGAGGGGAGGGGCCGCGGCCGCGTCCTGCACCCTTCATAGGTCGGCATCGGAGCGTCCACACGCAACCACCCTCCGGGGCAAAGCGGCCTCACCCGAATCGGGGATGGCTACCATGGAAGAACCTGGAATTGACGGGAGTCGATCGAGGGAGCTGTCGGTGGGCGACGAAGTGGCGGTGCTGATCGTGGAGGACGACGCGATCGTGCGCGCGTGGGTGCGGCTCGCCCTGGACGGCACGGAGTTCCGAATCGCCGGCGAGGCCGAGAGGGTGTCGGAGGCGCTCGAGCTCGCCAGGCGCCGCCGCCCCGATCTCCTGCTTCTGGACCTTCGGCTCCCTGAGCGGTCCGGACTCGATCTCGTCCGCGAGCTCCGCGCGCAGGGCGTGTCGGCTCCGGCCGTGCTCATGACCGCCACAGCCGAGCCTGGCCTGAACGAACGGGCGCGGGAGACCGGCGTCCAGGGAACCGTCGTGAAGAGCGCCCAGCAGGGACGCCTGGTCGCGGTACTTCGCGCCGTCCTGGCGGGCCGGAGCTCCTACGACCCACAGCATCCCCAACGCGCTACCGGCCGGGCGCCGCTCAGCCCTCGCGAGCGCGAGGTGCTCGGCCTCGTCTCCGAGGGCGCCACGAATGCCCAGATTGCCGTGCGTCTCGAGGTGAGCGAGGAGACCGTGAAGACGCTGCTCAGCCGCGTCTTCCTCAAGCTGGGCGCTCGGCGCCGAGCCGAGGCGGTCGCGGTCGCACAGCGCGCGGGCCTTCTGTGAGCGCCGGCGACGCGGGTGGCGACGTCGAGGAGCTGCGCAGGCTCTTCGCGGAGGAGGCGAGCCGGCGCCTGGAGGCGATCGAGCGCGGGCTCGCCGAGGACGCTCCCGACGCGGAACGACTCGCCCTCGAGGCGCACAGCCTCAAGGGGGCGGCGCGCGTCCTCGGGTTCGACGAGGCAGACCGGCTCGCCGACGAGCTCGAGAGGGCTTTGGCGCCGGGCGGACGCTTCGACGTGGAGGCGATCCGCCGGCTGCTCGCGGCCGTCCGGGAGGCGCTTCCGGCCGCCGGTGGTGGGGGCGCGGCGCCCGCGCTCGGGG
>JBOHAJ010000189.1:0-9485 GCA_050697715.1 Gaiellaceae bacterium | reverse complement strand
ACGGCAGTGAGGTGAACCTGAACGAGAGGCCCGATGTCTGGGACATCGTGGCGGCCGGCGGATACGAGGCGCGCCACTTCGTCGACTTCACCGGGGACGGCTGGATCTCGGTCACCTGCCCCCAGCTCGACCGGCTCCTGCCTTCGCGCCTGTCGGCCTACTCGATCGTGAGCGGGCCGGACTTCTTCCCCTACTGCGACCAGCTCCAGCTCATGGAGTGGTGGACGGGGCTGCCGCCGGTCATCAAGGACGGCCTCTGGGCCGTGGTGCCCCGACCGCTGTGCGACACCCGCTATGCCCCGGACGTCACCCTCACGGGATCGGGATTCGACGCGCCGGACGGGAGCGGCCTGCAGGACACGACGGTCACGGCGGTTCTCTGCCCGCCGGGAGCAGGCGGCGCCGTTGCGCGGCCGTGCCCCGACCCGACGGTCAAGCTGCGGTCGGCGCTCCCCGACTCGGCGTCCGGTGTCTTCGATCCCGGTTGGGACGTGACGACCGACACGCTTCCCGTCGACCCCGAGCCCGCGGCGCCCGCGACGAGCTCGGACAGGGCACCCTTCCTCACGGGCTACGGGCTGGGAACGCCGTTCGTCGAGGACGCCAAGATCTGCGCAGCCCTCGGCACGTACTGGCCCGCCGTGTCGCCCGACGCGACGCGCACGTTTCAGCCCGACAAGTACTGGCCGACGATCAGCCCGCTGACGGACGAGGAGATCGGGATCGTCGGCGAGATGCCATGGGACGGCATCAAGGGACCGGTGCGGATCGCCGACGTCCCGGGCCAGCCGGCATTCGTCGAGTTCACCGACATCGACTACGCCGACTACGTCGATCAGGCGATCTCGAAGAGGCTAACGGCGGCCCTGACGGCGAAGATCGATTTCCCCGAGTACTCAAGACGCGTGCTCGCGATGGCATGGATCTATTGGGCGCTCGGCCTTCGCCTTCCGCGGCCGGTCGGGAAGGACGGCAAGGAGCGCAGCTTCAACCGCAGACTCCAGATCCTGCTGCTGGAAAAGGCCGAGTGGAACGTACTGAGCTTCCGCGCGATCCCGGACGGGAAACTCGATGGTCGACTCCAGCAGGTGATCGAGGAGACGCGGACACCCCTCGCCGGGGAGCACACCTACTCGTGCGAGCTCTTCAGGCACGGGAAGGACTTCCCGAGCCCAGAATCGTTCAAGCTGCGGCACGTCGAGATCGTGGAGGAGGCACATTGCTACGTCGATCTCGTCCACGTCTACATGTCGCGCGGGGGCGGGCCGTGGGAAGCCACGGCGATCCCGACGTCCTAGTAATCGGTGGCGGCCCGGCGGGCTGCGCGACGGCCATCTTCTGCCGGCGCGCAGGGTTGCACGTACGCCTGATCGCTCGGCCCGACCGCGGGCGCGAGCGACCGGGCGAGGCGCTTCTGCCGGGGACGGAGCCGCTGCTTCGCCAACTCGGCGTCGATCGGCCGGTACTAGATGCCGGCTTTCTCCGGCATCCGGGGCACTGGGTGCAGTGGGACGGTGAGCGGCGCTTCGAGCCCTACGGACAGGACGGATCGGGACCGTGGCTGGGGTTCCAGGCTTGGCGGGCGGCGTTTGACGAGATCCTGAGAGCGGAGGCCTGCCGGGCCGGCGTCATCGTGCAGCGATCCGGCGCCACGGCGCCGCTCGCGGAGAACGGGCGGATTGCGGGGGTACTTGTCGACCGACAGGCGATTCGCGCAAAGGTCGTTGTTGACGCGGCAGGCGCCCGCCATTGGCTCGCCCGCCGGCTTCGTCTTCCCATCGTCCGGGTCTCGCCGCGGCTGCTCGCCTGGTATGCATATCTCGAAGGCGATTGCCCTCGGCACGACGACTGCCCGACCATCGCCGGGGACACCGAGGGCTGGACATGGCTCGCGCGGGTCCGCCAAGGCGTCTATCAGTGGGTCAGGATGCCGCTCGCCGGCGGTCATGTCGAGCGAACATGGTGCCCGCCCGAGTTCGCGGAACTGACGCGCACAGGTCCAGCTCGTGGCGCGGATGTGACCTGGCGGCAAGTGCCGGCTTCAGCGGGGGCCGGATACTTCATCGCCGGCGATGCCGCCATGGTGCTCGACCCGCTTTCCTCGCACGGCGTGCTCAAGGCGCTCATGTCGGGGATGATGGCCGGCGACCTGATCGCGAAGATGCTGCGCCGGGACCTTTCCCCGCCGATCGCTGCCCGACGCTACCGGAGTTGGCAGGCCGCGTGGTTTGCGCGGGACACGCAGGCCTTGCGCGCACTCTACGCCTCGTTGCCGAATCCTCCAGCGTGGGCGACCGAATCCCAAACCGCTCCGTCGGGCGCCATCGGCTGACGTGTGCTCACCGGGATCACAGGCGGGTAGCGATGGACGTCGTCACGGTTGAACAAGCGATGAGGAACACCGTACGCTCCGCTGGTGGGCGCCTGCCCTGCGTGTCACGCGACGACTCCCGAGGACGCGCGCTTCTGTCCGGCATGCGGCAGAGCGATCGCTCAAACGGTCGCCGCGGGCGAGGTGCGCAAGACCGTCACGGTCGTCTTCTGTGATCTGGCCGGCTCGACCGAGATCGGAGAGCGGCTCGACGCGGAAGTGCTGACTCGCGTCCTGGCGCGGTACTTCGCAGAGATGCGGGTCGTAATCGAGCAGCACGGCGGCACCGTCGAGAAGTACATCGGCGATGCCGTCATGGCGGTTTTCGGCACGCCCGTCACACATGAGGATGATGCATTGCGCGCAGTGCGGGCGGCGGCGAAGATGCGCGAGCGGCTTGCAGCGCTGAACGAGGAGCTTGCCCGGGAATGGGGTCTCCGGCTCGAAACGCGGACCGGAGTCAACACCGGCGAGGTGCTCGTCCGCGACCCGGACCCTACCGGCGCGCTCGCCCACGGCGACGCCCTCAACGTCGCCGCCCGCCTCGAGCAGGCCGCCGCTCCCGGCGAGATCCTTCTCGGCTCGGAGACGCACCGCCTGGTTCGCGATCTTGTGACGGCGGAGGCGATGGGCCCCATCGCGCTGAAGGGCAAGAGCGAGTCCGTGCCCGTTCATCGCCTGGTCGAGGTGCTTCCTCGCCCGGTCCGAGCCGGGCATTCCGAGACGCCCCTGGTCGGCAGAGCCAGGGAGCTCGACCAGGTCGCGCTTGCCTACTCGCGCGCGGTGAGTGACCGCTGCGCGCACGTCTTCACCGTGCTCGGCGAGGCGGGCATAGGAAAGACGCGGTTGTCCACCGAACTGGCGAGAAACGCCGGCGGTGAGGCGCGTGTCCTCGCCGGCCGCTGTCTCTCGTACGGCGAGGGCATCACCTACTGGCCCGTGGGAGAGATGGTTCGCGAGCTGACGCTCGAGCGGTCGCTCGACGACATCCTCGCTGAGCATCAGCAACGTGACCTGGTCGTAGCGCGCGTCAGTGAGGCGGCCGGGCTGGCCGAGGGTACGTCGGGGGGGCTGGAGACCTTCTGGGCGTTCACCCAGCTCTTCGAGACGGTAGCGAGGGAGAGACCGCTCGTCCTCTGCTTCGACGACCTCCACTGGGCAGAGCCGAGCCTGCTCGACCTGATCGAGCATCTCCTGGGAGCGATCCGGAACGCCGGGGTTCTCCTCCTCTGCCTGGCAAGGCCGGAGCTCCTCGAGCACCGACCCGGCTGGGGCAGCGAGAGGTCGAATGCGGTGTCGCTCCGCCTCGAGCCGCTCGGTGCGGAGGATTCCCGCCGGCTGGTAGCGGCCATCGGCACGGACGGCCACGTGAGCGCGCAGGTCCAGGACCGGATCGCCAGCACGTCAGGCGGCAACCCCCTGTTCCTGGAGCAGCTGTTCGCGGCTGTCGAGGAAGGGGACGAGGAGGTGGCGCACGCCCCGCCGGCGATCCGGGCGCTCCTCGCCGCCCGCCTCGACCGCCTGCCCGCCGAGGATCGACACCTGCTGGGGCTCGCGTCCGTCGAGGGAGAGGTTTTCCACCTGGGCGCCCTCTTGGAGCTTGCGGGCCATCCGAACGCCGAGCTGGGCGCCCGCCTGCCGGAGCTCGAGCGACGCGAGCTCATCCGCCTCGACCGTGAGGAGCTCACAGGCGAGCCTACGTACCGCTTCCGTCACGGCCTGATCCGAGAGGTCGCTTACGAGATGCTCCCGAAGACCGAGCGTGCCGACCTTCACCTCCGCCTGGCGCGATGGTTCGAGCGGGTGGCCCACGAACAGGACGAGATCCTCGGTTACCACCTCGAACAGGCGCATCGATTGCGAACGGCGCTTGGGCCCGTGGACGAGAGCCAGATGCAAGTCGCTCGCGCGGCTGCAGAGCGGCTCGGAGCGGCAGGGCTGAAGGCGTATCGCCGCGCGGACATCACGGCCGCTGTGAATCTGCTGAGCCGCGCCGCGTCCCTGCTCCCTCCCGACGATCCGATCCGGCTCGGCCTCGCCCCCGATCTCGGTTACGCCCTTCTGGCAACCGGCGATCTACCTCGCGCGGGCGACGTGCTCAGCGAGGCGCTCGAACACGCGACTCGCGGCGGCCTCGAGGCAGCAGGCCGCCATGCCCAGGTCGTGTACCGCCAGCTTCACTTCTTCAGCGGCGCTCACGTGATCGACCTGGAGCACCAGATCTCGGACATCGAAGACGCGCTGGAGGTGTTCGAGGAGCTCGGCGACGACCTCGGCATCGCCCGCGCGTCCAGCGTCATTGCAGACACATTGCTGTTCGCGGGAGTTGCCGGCCGGCCGGTGGCGGCGGCGGCTGAACGGGCCTTCGTGCATGCCCACCGCGCCGGCAGCCACCAGGAGGAGATCTTCGCGATCGGGCAGGTCGGGTACGAGGCTCTCGACGGTCCGATGACCGCCGAGGAAGGGACAGCCTGGATCGAGGGCCTTGTCTCCGATCTCGAGGTCGCGCCCGTCTGCAGGGGCTATGCCCTCGTGTTCCTCGCGGTCGAGGCGGCCATGCTCGACCACGCCGAGCGAGCGCAGGACCTCCTCGGCCAGGGCAGGGCGCTCCTCAGCGAGTTCGCGGCGCGCTTGTCGCTCGGGGTCGCCGCGCTCATGGGTGCGCGCGTTGGGACGTTGTGCTCGGATCCTCAGATGGCGGAGCGCGAGGCGCGGAGTGCGGAAGGGTACTTCCGCGCAGCCGGCGACGACTGGACGACCGCGATCGCAGTGTGCGACCTTGCCCGCGCTCTGTGCGACCAGGGCCGCAACGAGGAAGCGCTCGAGCTGCTCGCGGTGCTCGACAAGGCCCAGGTAACACCCGATCCGGAGGTCCTCTTCAAGCTTCCGACCACGATGGCGCTTGCGCTTTCGGGCCTCGGCCGGCTCTCAGATGCCGAGGCGTACGCACTCCGGGCAACGACTCTGTTCCCCGGCGCTGCCTTCCTGAACTTTCGGGCAGACGCCCTCCTCGCGCTCGCCGAGCTTCTGTCCCCCCTAGGCCGACGAGCCGAAGCCGAAGCACATGCGAGGGAGGCGATCGCACTCTGCGAGCAGAAGGGCAACGTCGCGTGGGGTGAGCGCGCCCGGGGCATCCTCAGTCAGATTCAGACGGGCAACCGGATCCGGACATAGCCGCTTCTCCCGGGAAATAGTCATCTCTTTCGCCGCGCGCGTGGGACCGCTTATGCCGCCGCCCTCTCCGCGCCGGCTGGGCTCATCGTCGTCCGCTGAGTGCAGGTACTGCGCACGCCGTTGGTCAGCTCTATCACCAGCGCGGACCTGTCGCGACCTCTTTCGATCGTGATGAGCTCCGTCTCCCCATGACCGTCCGCGTCCTGGAGGACGCAGAGCCAGGCCTCACGACGGGTCGACATCGTGACCTCCTTCCGGGTCGTAGGGGTACGGCTCGGCGGGTTCGTGTGCACGATCCGCTCCAGGATCTTCAGTCGAGCCAGGGGGACCGGAGGTTCGACTCCTCCCGGGGGCCCCTCCGGCCGTCGTTTAGCGCCAGTCGATCGAGACGATCTGAAATGGCCGCGATACGCCTTTGAGAGAAACCGAGCGCGGCTGAGAGGCGAAAAACCGCGACTTGGAGAGGTCAAACGTCTCCGAGCTGGCCAGGATCTCATCCCCTTCGGCCATTGCCGCGATGCGTGCGGCCTCGTGGACTCCCTTTCCGCGGTACCCGGCGCCCCGATAGGACGCCTCGGCGCTATGAAGGCCTGTCCGTACCTGCGGAGCGAAGCCGTGCTCCTGGCGGTGGGCCGCGAGTGTTCGCTGGATTGCGACAGCGCATTCAACTGCCGCCGTCGCGTCTGGAAACGCAACGAAGAACCCATCGCCTGCATGATCGACCTCCTGTCCCTGGTGCGCGGCGAAGAGTGACCGGAGTTTGTTGTCATGCCAGATAACGAGTCTCGACCAGGCCTCGTCGCCGATCGCGTCGACGAGGCTCGTAGAGCGGACGATGTCCGTGAACATGAAAGTCCTGGCGACCCTGGCGGCGTCGGCCTCGCTCGGAGCGTACCCGCCCAGCGGCGCGAGCAGTTCACCCGCCGCGCGGGCGGCGCCCGCGGCTCCGAGGCGGTCGAACGCCGCAGTGGCCGCCTCGAGCTCGAGAACCGCGCTGCCGGCGTTCCCTTGTGCGAGGTAGCCGGATGCAAGCAGCATGCGCGCCTCGGCGGCTTCGTAGGGAGCCTCGATCCCTTGCCAGAGCCGAAGGGCCTGGCGGGCCTCACGAACCGCGGCGCCGGCATCCTCCTCAGCAAAAGCGAGCCTACTCCGCGCCGCGTGCGCAGCCGCCTCGAGTGCGTCGCTCCCGTACCTGCTCGCGATCGCGGCGAGCTCATCGCTCGCAGCAAGAGCCTTCTCGAGATCGCCCGCCGCGATGGCGACCTCAACCTGGGCCGGCAGGAGCCGGGCTCGGTGGAGATCGCGCGATTCCTCCTCGAGCGCCTGGTCGATGCAGGCGCTGGCGCCGTCGGTGTCTCCCTCGGCGAAACGCTGCAGCGCGAGTCCGGGCTGGGGGTCGCGCCCCAGCTCGTGCGCCTGCTTGAACGCCTTCGCCGCCGCCGCGAGATCGCCTGTCCGCATCCGGATCTCGCCGAGCTCGTAGAACGCTTCGGCAGCGTAGCTCACGTTGAACCGCTGAAGCTCGTCACACGCCCGCCGCGCCTCCTGCTCGGCTTCCGGCCACGCTCCCCTGACCGCCATGATCGAGGCGCGGTACACCCGGCACATGCCGGGAAAGCCGGCGATCGCCTGGCGCTCGCACCAGCGCTTCGCGGCCTCGGTCCAGTCGCCTGCGCGGCGGTAGTCCGCGAGCTCCGTGCACGCAGTGATGGTGTTGCAGTAGATGACGGCCGTGTTGAAGGGGTTCAGCTCCCCCGAGACGGCGGCGACCGTGGCCTCGTCGATCATCGCCATGCCCTCGGCCACCTCCCCCTTCGCCACGAGAGCGCGGCCCTGGTCGTGAAGCGCGAGGGCCTGGAGCTCGCGATCGCCGAAGCGTGTCCCGAGCTCGAGGGCGTGCCGGCCGTGCCCGAGCGCCTTGTCGTAGTCGCCGAGCCCTTCGTGAGCCATGACGGCCCGGAGACGTTCGAGATACCCGTGCTCGACGCACTCGGGCTCCTCGGCGAGCAGCCGCTCCGACCGGTTCACCCAGGCCGTCCCGATCGAGGAGGAGCCCCTGGCGTAGTAGTCCTTGGCGAGCGCCATCGCGACGACAGCGGCCCGGCGGCGCTTCTCCGCGGCCATGTAGGTTGCGAAGGCGAGTTCCCGCGCCGAGATGCACGAGTCGAGTTGACCGGTCCACCAGGCGGCCTCTGCGAGCCCTTCGAGGTCTTCGGGTGGGAGCCCGGTGGGCACTTTGACGTCCGACAAGATCTCGAAAGCCTCCTGCCAGGCGTGCCGGCGAATGGCGTCGCGGCCCGCCGCGAGCTGTTCCTCTAGGTCCTGGCTCATCCGAACGATGCTAGCGCTGGAACGAACGAACGGCCCGCCGCGTGGTGGTTACTTACGCTGAGCGTTGTCTGACTCGGCCGAGAAGTGGACGCGGCCGCGGATCGTCGTGCGTACCCGACGGATCGATCTAGCGAAGCGCGGGCGCAGACTGGTAGCTGTCAGGCAAGGGGACTCCGGTCTCCGGAGACTCCACCTCGACGATATCGTCGCGCAAGGGTGCGAGTACGGCGAGCAGTTCCACTTGCTCCGCGCTGGGTACGCTGAACTCGTCCAGGGTCGCCGTCAGGTCCTCGACGAGCGCGTCGAACTCGCCGGCAGTGACCCCCATCCCGGCGTGAGTTTCCTTCATGTCGCGACCGGTGTAGGTACACGGGCCGCCCGCCGCCTCGCACACCTGATCAACCAGCATCTTCTTCAGCCGAGGTATCTCACTCCGCTCGAACTTGCGGTTGATCCGACCGTCGCCCGCGCATCGGGCCACGAAGGAATCCCCCACCGAGGTAATTGCCTCGATCCCGCCGAGCCGCTCGTAGAGGGACGCCATTCGTCAACCCCTTCCTGGAGAGCCTACGGCGGCGGAGCCACGACGGTCTCCGTCACGACGACGGTGGTCGTCACCTCGACCGTGTCCGTCTGGGTCACCGTCACTACCTGCGTGTCGACCAGGTTGACCGTCACGACTTCGGTGACGACGACCGTCACCGGCTGGGTGACGACCTGGGTCTGGGTCTGGTTGATCACCTGGGTCTCGGTCAGCAGCTGGGTGTTCGTTTGGATCTGAGTCTGGATCTGGGTCAGCACCTGCTGGTCGGTGACGGTGACCGCCGGGCCGAGCACCGCGACGGAGACCGTTTCCGTTCCTCCGGGGCCCGTCACGGTGTTGAGGATCCGCACCGGCACGAGCTTCGTCTTCCCTTCCTTCGTCTTCGTGATGGCGACCGTCGTCGTACCGCCTGGACCGGTGACGGTCGCGATCTGGAGCGTCGAGCCGTTGGTGACGAGGACCTGCCCGGCCGCCTCGTCCTCCGGCGACACTGCGTAGGCGGCCATCAACCCGAGCCCGCCGGCGGCCACTGTGGCAACTGCCAGCACGGCGATGCGAACGGGCCTTGGCCGTCGCACGAAGGCGAGCGCGAGACCGTCGCCACCCAGCGACCCGAGACGACGGAATGCGCCCGTGAAGGGGGCCAGGAGCCCTCCGACGAAGCCTCGACTCCGTGACTCGCGCCTGGCGCGCATCGCCTCGGCGAGCTCCGCCGGGTCCATCTTCGACCGGCCTGTGAGACCCATGCGCTCCGCTTCCTCGTACAGCTCCGCCTGAGAGAGCTCACGCCGACGAACGAGCCGCCGAGGCGTATCTCGCACGATGAGGCTTCTGTCGTGGTGCCGCAGGCCGCGGTGTAGCAGTCTCGTCTCTCCCGCCAGCAGGGGATGGAAGAAAGTCGATTCTAGCGCCCTGCTGCCGCGAGGTCAGCTGCCGGCGTCAGACCCCCGGCGTTCTTTCCGCAAATTGCGAGTGCTGTCTGGTTCGGCCGGCGAGGCTGCCGCGGGCGGGAACCACGTCCTCCCGACGGGAGGCCCTCCACACCGCTGCGGAACCACCTCGGAC
>JBOHAJ010000188.1:0-3877 GCA_050697715.1 Gaiellaceae bacterium | reverse complement strand
TCGATCGGTCTCCACCAGCGCGACAACGGCAAGCTGATCGGCACGCTGGAGCGGCTGCGCGACCTCGGCAACACCGTGCTCGTGGTCGAGCACGACGAGCAGATGATGCGCGCGGCCGACTGGCTCGTGGACATGGGGCCGGGGGCGGGCGAGCACGGCGGGCACGTCGTCGCCGAGGGGCCGGCCGCCGAGGTGGCGGGGAGCCCGGACTCGGTGACGGGGCACTTCCTCTCGCGAACGCGGACGATCGCCGTCCCGGAGCGGCGGGCGGAGGACTTCGGCGCCTTCCGCGTGCGCGGCGCGAGCATGCACAACCTCAAGAGCATCGACGTCGAGTTCCCGGTGGGGAAGCTGGTCTGCGTCACGGGCGTGTCCGGCTCCGGCAAGTCCACGCTCGTGAACGAGATCGTCTACAAGGCGCTCGCCAACCGGCTCCACCGCATGCGTGTCAAGCCGGGCGACCACGAGGCGGTCGAGGGGATCGAGTGCTTCGACAAGGTGATCGACATCGACCAGTCGCCGATCGGCCGCACGCCGCGCTCGAACCCGGCCACGTACACGAAGCTCTTCGACCACATCCGCGAGCTGTACGCGCAGACGCCAGACGCGAAGGTACGGGGCTATAAGCCCGGACGCTTTTCCTTCAACGTCCGCGGCGGTCGCTGCGAGACGTGCAAGGGCGACGGGCAGATCAAGATCGAGATGCATTTCCTCCCCGACGTCTACGTCCCCTGCGAGACCTGCAAGGGCGCCCGCTACAACCGCGAGACGCTCGAGGTGCGCTTCAAGGGGAAGTCGATCGCGGACGTGCTCGAGATGTCCGTGGAGGAGGCGCTCGCGTTCTTCGCCAAGATCCCGAAGATCCGGCGCCGGCTGCAGACGCTCAACGACGTCGGGCTCGAGTACATCAAGCTCGGCCAGCCGGCGACCACGCTCTCCGGCGGGGAGGCCCAGCGCGTGAAGCTCGCCTCCGAGCTCTCCAAGATCGCGACGGGGCGGACTCTCTACATCCTCGACGAGCCGACGACCGGCCTCCACTTCGCCGACATCGAGAAGCTGCTGGAAGTGCTCCAGCGGCTCGTGGACTCCGGCAACACGGTGCTCGTCATCGAGCACAACCTGGACGTGATCAAGCAGGCGGACTGGATCGTCGACCTGGGGCCCGAGGGCGGCGAGGCGGGCGGCGAGGTGATCGCCACCGGGACGCCGGAGCAGGTGGCCGAGGTGGAGGAGAGCTACACGGGGCAGTTCCTGCGGCAGCTCCTGCCGAGCGCGGCCGCGGCGGCAGCCTAGTTGCGGGGGATGCGCCGGGTCTGGGCATCGATTGGTCGGGTCTCTGGAATGCGGAGTGGCGTGTCCTCCAGCGCATTGCAGCAGAGCTGGCAAGGAGAAAGGAGCTCACACTTGCTGCTCTGGCACGGGAGTGGAAGCGGCGCTACCCGGAGTCAGCTGCTGATCCCTCTGTCCCCACGCTTGACGGAAGCGCCGTAGGAGATGCACAAAGAATCTCAGCCTTGCATGACGACGAGATCGCCGTCTTGATCGGGGAGGCACCGGGGACGGATCTCCGGCTTGACCGAGATCAGGAGCGTAGGCTGAGGCGGGTTGTTGAGGGTTGTCTACCAGCCTTGACCGAGGGTGGCGTGAAGGGGGCGCGCTCATACTTGCTCGGTGACGCGGAACGCGAGATCTCTGCATCCTGGCGATTGCGTCCTGCCGATCCCGCTACCGGGCCTCGGCTTCGTGTGCTTCTGGAAGACACGAAGGCGTACGCGCTCTATCACAACAGCAAGTAGATCAACCGCTTGCTGCGGGGCTGGGCTGCCGGCGCGAACGCGGCCGCGCCTGCCAGTATCCAAGGTCAGGCGTCCGCAGGCAGAATCGTGAACGGGCGCCCCTGCGGCGTCCCCAGAGCGCGGAAGTGCCGCTCGTCCAGAGTCAGAACTCGATCGGTGCCGAGCTTTCCGGCGAGTACGACGATCGAGGAGTCGGCGAGACCGATGCCGAGATCGCCGTATGCGCGGATGACGTCGCGCGCCGCGGCGACGTCATCACCGCTGAGTTTCGCAAGCTCGTAGGCGCCCCTGGCCACCTCGTCGAGCAACTCGACCTCGACGTCGGTCCCGGCCCCGCGGGCGATGAAGTAGTCGACCTCTGCGAGCACGAACGGAGAGAGGACGAACGGGCCCGGCTCGGACTCGAGCGTCCTGCGAGCCGCCTTGTGTTCGTCTTGCGACGCAAGGAGGGCTGCGAGCAGACCGCTCGTGTCGAGGACGATCAATCCTCGCCGAAGCCTTCGAGGTACTCCTCGTCCCGCGCGGCGAGATCGGGGGGTATCCGGCGCCCGTCGAAGAGCGGCAGTCGGGGGCGCGGCCGCTCCTTCGCCGTGTACTCCTCCAGGGCGGTCCTGATGACCTCCGCTTCGCTCGTTCGACGCTGTTCGGCGACGCGCTCCACGCGTTGCTTGAGGCCGTCGGGAAGATACACGGTGGTCTTCTTCATACCATACATAATACCATACATAGAGCCGAGGCTACGCTGCCTCCAGTGGATGCGCCCATCGAGCACGACCCGAGTGCGGAGAAGCAGTGGTGGCTGAGGACGCTCGCCGTCTTCCAGGCGCCGCGGCCCGTCTTCGCGGCGCTGCGCGATGACTCGAACGAGCAGGCGGGCGCGCGGCAAGAGCCCGTCCTCGCTCTCGTCCTCCTCGCCGGCATGGCGGGCATCCTGCTGACGGGGGCGACCGGCCGCCTCCTCGACGAGGAGCTCGTCGACGGAAGCCTCGCGGTTGTCGCGGTGCTCGTCTTCCTCACCGGCGGGATCTACGGGACGGCGACGTACTGGCTCGGGGGCGCCGCCCTCTACGTCGGTCTCCGCGGCGCCGGGAGCCGAGGGAGCTACCGCCGTGCGCGCCACCTGCTCGCGTACGCTGCCGCGCCGCTCGTGCTCTCGCTGCTCCTCGTCTGGCCGTTTCGCCTGGCGGTCCACGGCAGCGACAGCTTCCGTTCCGGCGGCGACGACCAGGGTCTCGGGCGCGCGGTGTTGGACGGCGTGTCAGGAGCGTTCGTGGCCTGGGCGCTCGGACTTCTCGTATACGGGATCGGCGTCGTGGAGCGCTGGTCCGTGCTGCGGGCCGCCGTCGCGATCGCGCTCGTCGTCCTCGGGCTGCTGCTTCTCAGCCTTCTGTTCGTGATTCCGCTCTCGGCGGGCTGAGCCCCGCCTCGAAGGCCGCCAGCTCTTCGTCCGGGATCGAGTACGTGTGCCCGTCCTCCGGGAAGGCGCCCGAGCGGACGTCGGCCGCGAAGCGCTCGAATGCGCTCCGGATCTCGCCGGCAAGATCCGCGTAGCGCTTGACGAAGCGGGGTGCGGGTGCGTCGTAGAGCCCGAGCAGATCGTGGAAGACGAGCACCTGGCCGTCGCAGCCGCGCCCCGAGCCAATTCCGATCGTCGGCACCGAGAGCGCCTCGGTGACGCGTGCCGCGACCGGGGCGGGCACCGCCTCCAGCACGACCGCGAAGCAGCCCGCCTCCTCGAGCCCGCGCGCGTCCGCGAGCAGCTGCCGTGCTTTCGCCGCAGTCCGCCCCTGCGCCCGGAAGCCGCCGAGCATCGCCGCGGACTGCGGCGTCAGGCCCACGTGGCCCATGACGGGAATTCCGGCGCCAACGAGCGCGAGCACGCGGGCCAGCATCGGTCCCGCGCCCTCCAGCTTGACGGCGTCCGCGCCCGCCTCCTTCACGAAGCGGATCGCATTCTCGAGCGCCGACTCGTCGGAGACCTGGAAGGAGCCAAAAGGCATGTCCCCGACGACCAGGGGCCGCGCCGCCGCGCGCGCCACGGCCCCGGTGAGGACGACCATCTCGTCCATGGTCGCCGGCAC
>JBOHAJ010000187.1:0-8768 GCA_050697715.1 Gaiellaceae bacterium | reverse complement strand
CCTTGGGGCGGCCGCGGCCCGCAGTCGTGGCGGTCCTGATCGTGGCCGGCCTCGCCCTTGTCGCGGGACTCTTTGCGGCGGAGATGGGGCGGGACGAGGAGGGCGACGACGTCCGGCTCCGGGCGGTCGCCGACTACGACCCCGAGGGCGACGGCGCGGAGCACCCCGAGGCCGTCCCCGCCGCCGTCGACGGGAACGAGGGAACGTACTGGACGACCGAGACGTACCAGGACTTCGCGAAGTCCGGCGTCGGCATCGTCCTCGACGCGCGGCGGGAGGTCGAGCTGGGCGAAGTCGAGCTCGTGAGCGACGAGCCGGGCTTCACGGCAAGGATCCAGGCGGGAGCCGCCGCCGAGGGTCCCTTCGAGGACGTCTCGGAGGAGCAGCGCGTCGAGGAGCGCACGACCTTCGAGCTCGACACCGGCGGCGAGGCCTACCGCTACTACGTCGTGTGGATCACCCGCCTGGACGGGCGTGCGCACGTCAACGAGGTGCTCGCCCGGTGAGAGGGGTTGTGAGGGCGGGCCTCCACCTGGCCGCCCTCTGGGCCCTCGCGGTCGCACAGCCGCTCTTCGACCTCCTCGGGGAGAGCGCCGAGTTCTTCGCCGTGCGCGACTCGACGCGGTGGGACATCGTGCTCTTCGCCCTCGGCATCACCCTCCTGCCGCCCGCCTTGCTCGTCCTCCTCGAGCGACTTGCCGCTCTCGTCCACCCGCGCCTCGGCGAGGCGCTCCATCTGCTCGCCGTCGCAGCGCTCGTGGCGCTGGTCGCCCTCCAGGCGGCGGCAAGAAACGCGGACCTCCCCAGCGCGGCGCTCCTGCCCACGGCGGCGCTCCTCGGGGCCGTCGGCGCGCTCGCCTACGCGCGGCTCCCACCGGCGCGCACGTTCGTGACGGTGCTCTCGCCCGTGTCGCTCGTCTTCCTCGCGCTCTTTCTCGTCTTTTCACCGACGGGCAGGCTCGTGCGGGGGAACGATCCCGAGCCCCGTCTCGTCGGAGTGTCGTCGCAGATCCCGGTCGTGCTCGTCGTGTTCGACGAGCTCTCCACGGTCTCGCTTCTCGACGAGCACGGCCAGATCGACGCTCGCCGCTACCCGAGCTTCGCCGCGCTCGCCCGCGATGCAACGTGGTTTCGGAACGCGGCCACCGTGAACGCCTGGACGACCAACGCCGTCCCGGCGATCCTCACGGGCCTCTACCCCAGGCGTGGACGTCTGCCCGTCTTCTCGGAGCACCCGGACAACCTCTTCACGCTGCTCGGCTCCACCTACCGCCTGCACGTGTCGGAGTCCCTGACGCAGGTCTGCCCGCGCTCCCTCTGCCCGGACGTGAGCCGACGGCCCTTTGCCCGCCGGATGGAAGGGCTCCTCTCGGACGCGGGCCTCGTCTACCTGCACCTCGCGCTACCGCGTGACCTCCGCCGTCGGCTCCCGTCCGTGTCGGGCTCGTGGGGCGCGTTTCTCGAGAGCTCGCACGAGCGGACGCGCAGGCGCCTTGCGCACTTCGGCGACTTCCTTGCGGGCCTCGACGGGGCCCCCGGCCCGACGGTGGCCTTCGCGCACCTCATGTTCCCCCACCACCCGTGGGAGTTCCTGCCCTCCGGGCGGCGGTACGAGGGCGGCGACCTGCCGGGCTTCGAGGAGAGCCACTGGGCGGACGACCGCTTCCTCGTCGAGCAGGGGTACCAGCGCTACCTGCTCCAGCTCGGCTTCGCCGACCGCCTGTTGGGAGACCTCGTCCGCCGTCTGCGGGCAGTCGGGACGTACGACCGCTCGCTCCTGATCGTGGTCGCGGACCACGGCGTGAGCTTCCTGCCGGGAGAGCGCCGCCGGGCGTTCACGCAGGAGAACCTCCACGACGTCGTGTTCGTCCCCCTGCTCGTCAAGCGACCCGGCCAGGAGGAGGGCCGCGTCGTGGGGGAGCCCGTCCAGACGGTGGACATCCTGCCGACGATCGCGAGCGTTGTCGGCGTCCGGGTGCCGTGGCGGGTGGACGGCGAGCCGCTCTTCGGGGCCCAGGGCCGCGACCGCTTCGTGCTCGTCGGCGACCGGGCGACCTTCACCGCCGACCCCGTCTCGCTCGAGGCCCGCAGGGACGAGTCGCTCGAGAGACAGGTGGAGCTCTTCGGCTCCGGGCTCTACGCGATCGGGCCGAATCGGGAGCTCGTCGGCAGGCGTCTCGACGAGCTCACGATGGTGGCCGGTGGGGAGGCGAGGGCCACGCTCGACCAGGCCGGCAAGCTGCGCTCGGTCGACCTCGACGCGGAGGAGGTGCCTGCACGGCTCACGGGGAGCGTGTCGGGAGGGAGCTGCTGCCGCGACCTCGCCGTCGCGCTCGCTGGGCGGATCGCCGCGACCGCACGAAGCTACTCCTTCGGGGGCGAGGAGCGGTTCTCCGTCCTCGTGCCCGAGTCGGCGCTCAGAGAGGGGGCGAACGAGGTCGGGCTCTACTGGGTTCGGCCCGGGCCCGTCCTCGTGCCCCTCCTAGATGGTTGATCGGAAAGTGTGGTGCCGGCGGGGGCGTCCCTGACCGAGCCTGAGGCCGTGATCATCCGCAGCCCGTACCGAGAAGGTACGGTCTAAGGACGAGCGTGGTCTCAGGCGATGTGTCAGGGGCGTCATCCGGCGGTGCCACGGTTTCCGGTCAATTTTCGATCAATCATCTAAGTCAGTAGACGAGCTGGGAGCGGCGCTCGTGCCGCTCGAGGGCGAGCTCGATCAGGCGGTCGAGCAGTGCGGCGTAGGGGATCCCCGAGGCCTCGAAGAGCTGTGCGTAGACGCTCGTCGCGGTGAAGCCTGGGATCGTGTTGATCTCGTTCACGACCGGCTCCCCGTCCTCGCGCAGGAAGAAGTCGATGCGCGCCATGCCCTCGCATTCGGTCGCCACGAAGGACTCGACTGCGAGCGTCTGGACGCGCGCTGCCGTCTCGTCGGGGATCGGCGCGGGGATGACGATGTCGGAGCCGCCCTCGTCGTACTTGGCCCCGTAGTCGTACCAGTCGGCGCTCCTCGGGACGATCTCGCCCACGACCGAAGCCATCGGGGGCGAGTCGACGTTGCCCAGCACGCCGCACTCCACCTCGCGCCCGGCGACGAACTCCTCGATCAGCACCTTCTCGTCGTGGCGGCGGGCGAGCCGGACAGCCGCCTCCAGCTCCTCTGCAGAGCGCACCTTCGAGATTCCCACCGAGGAGCCCATCCTCGCCGGCTTGACGAAGACGGGGTAGTCGAAGGGGTTCCGTACAGGGTCGCCCAGCCGCAGCGTCACGTTCGCGGCGACGGGGACGCCGCGGTCTCGGAGCACCGCCTTGAAGAGATCCTTGTCCATGCAGAGCGCGGAGGCGGCGACGCCGGCCCCGACGTACGGCACTCCTGCGAGCTCGAGCAGGCCCTGCACCGTGCCGTCCTCGCCGAATGGTCCGTGCAGGACCGGAAGCACGACGTCCACCGCGGAGAACGGCTCGGGCGGGCGCCGGTCGGTCGGAACGGGAAGCGTCTCGGCGGGGGCAGCGGGAAGCTCGTCCTGCTCGCGCCCGCGTGGAAGAGCCCAGCGCCCCTCGCGGTCGATCTCGACCGTCGCCACCTCGTAGCGCTCCGAGTCGAGGGCTCCGAGCACCGAGCGAGCCGAGCTCACCGAGACCTCGTGCTCGCTCGAGCGGCCGCCCATCAACACCGCTACGCGCAGCTTCGCGATGGGCACTACCCGAACTGGCCGACGAAGATCGTTACCTCGGAGCCCTGATCGGCCTCGGTGTTCCCGTCGGGATCCTGGTCGACCACGAGGCCGTCCTGGGTCGGGTCGTCGGTCGGGATCTCCTCGACGTTCACGTCGAACCCCGCGTCCCGCAGGATCTGTCTCGCGTCCTGCCGCGTCTCGCCGAGGACGTCGGGAACGGTCGCCTGCTCAGGTCCCGTCGAGACCGTGATCTGGACTGTCGAGCCCCTGGCCGCCTCGACGTCGGGGTCGGGGTTCTGGTCGAAGACGAGGCCCGCTTCGACGTCGTTCGAGGGCGCCTCGAAGACCTCGACCTCGAACCCGGCCGCCTGGAGCTCGGCAGTCGCGCTTTCCTCCGTCTGGAGGAGGACGTCAGGCACGGCCACCTGCTCGGCGCCCTTGGACACCCGGAGCGTGACGGTCGAGCCCTCGTTGACCTGCTGGCCGGGCCTCGGGTCCTGGCCGGCGACTACGTTGACCGGCCTTCGGGAGAAGACGTCGACCTTCTTCCACTCGAGGCCGGCCTCGTCGAGGGTCTGGATCGCCTCCTCGAACTGCATGCCGACCACCCGTGGCACGTCCACCTTTCTCGGGCCGGTAGAGACGACGATCGTCACCTGGTCGCCCTTCGCGATGCGGGTCCCCTGCTTGGGGCTCTGTTCGATGACGAAGCCCGCCTTGACGTCGGTGCTCGGCTCCTCCTCGACGTTCGCGGTCAGCTCCGCGTCCTCGATCCGCTGCACGGCGAGCTCCTCGCGGATTCCCTCCACGAAGGGAACGGCGACCGTCTCGGAGGCCTCGAGCTGTTCCTGGATCTGGTTGAAGGCGTACCAGCCGGCGATCCCGGCGGCGACGAGGAGGAGGAGCACGAGCAGCCAGGGGACGACACGGCGCCGCTTGGGCGGCCGCTCGTCGTAGCGGTGCTCGGGCGGGTAGGTGGGCGGCCTCCGCGGCGGGGCGTACGAGGGAGGCGTGACGCGGGTGGCGGCCTCGGACAACACCTCGGTCCTGCCTCCGGCGAGCGGGCCGGCCAGGATGGCCGTCGCGGCCGTCGCCGTCTCGTGCGAGATGGGCAGACCCGACTCCACCCGCTCGAGATCCTCGATGAACTCGTCTGCCGACTGGTAGCGGTCCTCGGGCTCCTTGGCGAGCGAGCGGAGGACGACGTGGTCGAGCTCCGGCGGGATCTCCCGCCTGTGCTGCGAGGGCGGCTTCGGGAGCTCGTTCACATGCTTCATGGCGATCTCGATCGCCGAGTCGCCGCTGAACGGCACCTTGCCCGTCAGCATCTCGTAGAGGACGACACCGGCCGAGTACAGGTCGGACGCCGCGGTGACGGGCGCGCCGCGCGCCTGCTCCGGCGAGAGGTACTGCGCCGTGCCGATGATCGAGCCTGCCTCGGTCATCTGCGAGGCGCCGTGGCGGGCGATGCCGAAGTCCGTGACCTTCAGGCGCGGCTCGTGTCCCTTGACGCGCTGGTCGGCGCTCACGAGCACGTTGTGCGGCTTGATGTCGCGGTGGATGATCCCGTGCCGGTGCGCGAAGCGGAGCGCCTCGAGGAGCTGCTTCGCGAACGCGATCGCCATGTCGATCGGCAGCGCGCCGCGGGTCATGATCAGCTCCTTGAGGCTGCGGCCCTCGATCACCTCCATGGCGATGTAGTAGGTGCCTTCGGCCTCGCCCCGGTCATAGATGGAGACGATGTTGGGGTGGGAAAGGCCGGCGGCGGACTTCGCCTCGCGGCGGAAGCGCTCGATGAAGAGGTCGTCGTTCGCGTAGCGTTCGTTCAGGATCTTGATCGCCACGCGGCGCCCGAGGTCCTCGTCCTCCGCCAGGTAGACCTTCGCCATCCCGCCGGCCCCGAGCTTGCGCAGGATCCGGTAGCGCCCGTCGAAGAGCGTGTTGATGAGCGTGTCAGAGACCGGCGCCACGTCGACTTAGGTTAGTGACCCCGTCGGCAGCGCGGCGCGCACCCCTGCAGCGTCACCGGCGGGATCACGAGGTCTTTCCTCGCAGGAGCGCTTCCATGATCGCCTTGGCGATTGGGGCGGCGGTCGCGCCGCCGGTGCTGTCCTGGTTCTGAAGCGCGACGGCGACGGCGACCCTGGGGCGCTCCACCGGGGCGAAGGCGATGAACCACGTGTCGTTCTCACCGGCGCGACCCGTCTCCGCGGTGCCCGTCTTGCCCGCGACCGAGATGCCGGGGATCTGAGCGCCCGTGGCGGTGCCCGACTCCACCACGCTCTGCATCATCGCGGCCAGGTCGGCTGCCGTCTGCTCTTCGATCGGCCGTTTCCACTCCTCGGGCTCGAAGCGGTCGACGACGTCGCCGTCCGCCGAGACGATGCGATCGACGAGGGAGGGTTGCATGATCACGCCGTCGTTGCCGACGGCGGCCGCGACGAGCGCCATCTGGAGCGGGGTGACGAGCAGTCGCTCCTGGCCGAAGGCGAGGCGGCCTGGGTCGACCTGGTTTGGATCGTCCGGGCGGAAGAGCCGCCCTCCGTCGTAGAGCCCGCTCCGCTGCACCTCGTCCGAGGGCAGCTCGATGGGGGGCTCGTCGTAGAAGCCGAACCTCTCCGCGTAGTCGAGGATCAGGTTCGGGCCGACACGCTTGCCGACCTCGCAGAAGACGGCATTGATCGAGTGCTCGAGCGCCTCTGCGAAGGTCACCGTGCCGAAGACCTCCGGCCCGCTCTGGTCGGCGAAGTTGAAGACCCGCTTTCCGTACTCGATGCAGAACCCGCGGTCGACGAAGGTGGTCGTGGGCTGCACTCTCCCCGCGTCGAGGGCGGCCGCGGCGGTCACCACCTTGAAGGTCGATCCGGGGATGAAGAGCCCCTGCGTCGTCCGGTTGAGGAGGGGGGCCGCGGGCTGACAGGGTGCCCCGGCCGCCGCGGAGGCCCGCTTGAAGTTCGACTCCACGAGGTTCGGGTCGTAGGCCGGCGAGGAGGCCATGACGAGCACCTTGCCCGTCTGCGGATCGAGTGCGACCGCGGCGCCGCACTCGTCCGCCAACTCCTGCACTGCGACGCGCTGCGCCGGGAGGCGGAGCGTCGTGACGACGTCGTTCCCCTCTTGCGTCAGCCCCTGGAGCTTGTCGAGCGTGTTGTCGAGGATCGTGTCGAGGTTCGCGTTCGAGCCGGTGAGGAAGTCGTTCAGCCCTTCCTCGAGGCCGGTGCGCGCGCGCTCGACCGTCGAGTAGCCGACGGCGTGCGCCGTGAACTTCCCCTCGGGGTAGCGGCGCAGGTACCAGACGCGGCCGTCCGCGAGCGTTCGCTTCCGCCGGCCGGCGAGGACGGTGCGCCCGTCCGCCGCGTAGACGAAGCCGCGCTTGATCGTGAGCTGGCGGACGATCAGGTTGGGGTTCCCCTGCCGCGCCTCCAGGTCCGGCGCGCGCCAGAGCCAGTACGTGGACATGCCCACGAGCGCGAAGAAGAGGAAGGCAAAGACGAAGAAGAGGCGGCGAATCTGAGGATTCATCGCTCGCGGGCGACGTGGTTGGACACGACCAGGAGGAGCCCGAGCAGGATGAAGTTGGCGACGATGCTCGAGCCGCCGTAGGAGACGAACGGCAGCGTGATCCCGGTCAGCGGGATGAGGCCGCTGACACCGCCGATGATGATGAACGCCTGAATGGCGAGCGTCGCAGTCAGCCCGGCGGCGAGGAGCTTCGAGAAGCCGTCGTCGGCCAGCATCGCGATTCGAAAGCCCCGGTAGACGAAGACGAGGTAGAGGAGGATGACGGCGGCGGCGCCGGCCAGGCCGAGCTCCTGCGCGATGGCCGAGTAGATGAAGTCCGTCTCCAGGTAGGGGATGTAGGGGTTTCCCTCGGGGGTAAGGAGCACCCCTTGCCCTAGGCCGGAGCCGAAGATGCCGCCGCCGGCGATGGCGTAGATGGACTGGACGAGCTGGTAGGTGTCGCCGAGCGGGTCGCTCCAGGGATCGAGCCAGCCGCCGATGCGGTCCTGCACGTGTGGGATCACCTGGTAGAGCGCGTAGGCGCCGGCGGCGAAGAGCCCGAGCCCCACGGCGACGTAGGGCCAGCGCGAGGTCGCCATGTAGAGCATGGCGAGGAAGATCGAGAAGAGAAGCAGCGCGCCGCCGAGGTCGTTCGTCTGGAAGAGGACGAGCATCGCTCCGCCCCAGATGAGAAGGAGCGGGCCGAAGTGCTTGGGTGAAGGGAGTCCGAGCGGTCCCATGCCCATGGAGAGCATCTCCCGGTTGTCGCGCAGGTATCCGGCGAGGAAGACGACGAGGAGCACCTTCGCGAACTCGCCCGGCTGGAAGACGAGGTCGCCGACGCCCACCCAGAGAGTCGCGCCGTTGATCGTCCGTCCCAGCCCGGGTACGGCCGGGAGGGCGAGGAGGCCGATGGCGGTCAGGCCGAGGATGTACTTGACGCGATCGAGGGTGCGGTGGTCCCGGAGGAAGAGGACGACGCCCGCAAAGACGGCGAGGCCCACGACGATCCAGAGGCCCTGGCGGAACGCCTTGTCGGGCTCGATCCGGTAGATCATCGTCACGCCGATCGCCGAGAGCAGCCCGCCGAGCGGCAGCAGGTAGGGATCGGCGTGGGGGAGCGAGACACGGACGACGAGGTGCGCCGCGACGAAGAGGGCGAGGAAGAAGGCCGCGTAGGAGAGCGATGCGGTCGAGACGGCTTCCTGCCGCGCGATGTAGACGCTCGCGAAGCCCGCCGTGGTGAGGAGGCCGACGACGAGCAGGTTGAGGAGCTCGCGAGTCCGCAGACTCATGCGCTAGGGGACGCCTTCCTCCTCGTAGGGCACGATCCGCGCCCGGGCCTCGTCGTAGGAGACGAGGTCGTGGTCGAAGAGCTCCAGCCGCTCACCCTCCGTGAGCTGCGCCGCCTGGAGGCGGCTCACGTAGCGCTCGCGGTAGAGGCCCGCGCCGTCCGTGAGATCGAAGGGCACACCCTGATAGACGGTCACGTTGCCCTCGTCGTTCGCGCCGACGAAGTACGCGCGGGAGAGCCCCCAGAGGGCGCCGGCCACCAGAACGGCGACGAAGGCGAGGGCCAGCACGCTCCAGAGC
>JBOHAJ010000186.1:0-3803 GCA_050697715.1 Gaiellaceae bacterium | reverse complement strand
CGCGGCCGGGGGCGAAGCGTTCGCCCTCCCGGCGCACGAGCCCGCGCTTCTCGAGCGTCGCCAGGAGGCGCGAGACCGTGCTCTTGTGCAGTCCGAGCTCGCCGGCCAGCTCGGAGACGCCGAGGTCGGGGCGCCCCTCGTCGAAGGCGGCGAGGATGGCAAGCGCTTTATCGGCCGACTGCATTGTTGCGTAGTTTGCAACAGCGAAGCAGAGGATGCAACGCACCCGCGCACGGGGTGACGGGACGGGATGCCGGCCGGGGCGCGAACGTAGACTCGGAGCATGGCCGCCGCATTCACGGCCCGCGGGCTCGCGAAGCGCTACGGGTCGGTGACGGCGCTCGCCGGGGTCGACCTCGACGTTGCGGAGGGCGAGCTCGTCGGGCTGTTGGGCCCCAACGGAGCGGGGAAGACGACGCTCGTGAAGATCGGCTGCGGCCTCGTTCGCCCTAGCCGGGGCGAGGCTCACGTCTGCGGTGCCCGCGCCGGCTCGGCGAGCGCACGGGCCGCGACGGGCTACCTGGCCGAGCTCTTTCGCTTTCCCGACTGGGTGAGCGCCAACGAGCTTCTCCAGCTGCACCAGCGGCTCGCCGGTTCGAACGGCGGCGAGACGGAGCGCGCGGAGCTGCTCGAGCTGGTCGGACTCGCCGAAGCCCGTGCGCGCCGAGTAGACGCGATGTCCAAGGGAATGCAGCAGCGACTCGGCATCGCCCAGGCCCTGGTCGGCAGACCGCGTTTCCTCTTCCTGGACGAGCCCACGAGCGCGCTCGACCCAGCCGGCCGGCGCACCGTGCGGCGCCTCCTCGAGGAGCTCCGCCGCCGCGGCGTCGCCGTGCTCCTCAACTCGCACCTCCTGAGCGAGGTCGAGCTCGTGTGCGATCGAGTCGCGATCCTCTCCCGCGGGCGGCTCGTCGCCGAAGGGCGCCCGCCGGAGCTCGCCCGCCCCCGCGGGGTGGAAGTGGACGTGGACGGCGGCACACGGCTCTTCGAGGGAGCAGGCCGCCGGGAGGCGCCTCGCATCGTTGCCGACCTGGTCGCCGCCGGCGAGCAGGTCTACGGCGTCCGGGTGCTCGAAAGCACGCTGGAGGAGATCTACCTGGAAGCGATCGGCGAGGAGGCGTCATGAAAAACGTCGGCGTCATCGTCGGCTACGCCGTCCGCGAGAGCGTGCGCCGCAAGGTCTTCGTCGTCGTTCTCGTCCTCACCGCAGCCTTTCTCGGGCTGTACGCCCTCGGCATCGACCAGGCGTTCGACGTCGTCGAGCGGCCGGGGGTCGTCCGCGATGCGGAGAGCGGAGCCTTCGTGGATGCCCGAGAGCTCGCAGGGGCGACCATGTTCGGCCTCTCCATGTTCGGAACGCTCTTTCTGGGTACGGTCCTCGCCATCTTCCTCACCCTCGGGGTCGTGCGCGGGGACGCCGAGCGGGGCCTCCTCCAGCCGCTCGTGGTGCGACCGATCGGCCGGGCAACGCTCCTGCTCGGCCGCTTCCTCGCCGCCGCGGCCGTCTGCGCCGTCTACGTCGGAGCCGTCTTCGCCGCCGCGCTGGGCCTCACCTGGGGGATCGTGGGGTGGTCGCCCGACCGCACCGTGGGGCCCGCCGTCCAGCTGGCCGCGGGCGTCGTCGTGATCGCGGGGCTCTCGCTCCTCGGCTCCGTGTTCCTTTCCGCGACCGCGAACGGGATCGCCGTGTTCATGCTCTTCGGAGCCGGGCTCGTCGCGGGGCTGCTCGGGCAGATCGGGGAGGTCCTCAACTCCGAGACCCTGCTGCAAGTGGCCGAGATCGCCTCCTGGGCGCTCCCGTTCGAGGCCCTCTACCAGGACGGTCTCAACGCGATCACGGCCGACACTTCGGGCTTCACCGAGATCGCGTTGGAGCTCGGTCCCTTCGGCGGCGCGCAGGCGGCCGGGCCGCTCCTCTGGCCGTGGACGCTCGCCTATCTCGCCCTCGTGGGCGGCGGAGCGCTCGCGGCCTTCTCTCGCCGCGACCTCTAGGGAGAAGCGCCGCGTCCCTCGGCGAAGGAGGCACAAGGGCGGCTCCTGGGTGGAGAAGGGAAGTCGCCTGCCGGCGCGAACTCGCCGGCATGGCAGCAACCCCTGACCCCGAGCGCGCCCGCCGCGCGATCATCCTTGCCCTGGCCCAGAACCGGGGCGAGCTCGACGTGGAGAAGCTCCGCCGGCTGCTCGCGCGCCTGGCAGCCGTCGAGCCCGCGAAGTAGCCCCTACGGGTACTAGTCGGGACGGCCGGACTTGAACCGGCGGCCTCCGCGTCCCAAACGCGGCGCTCTACCAGGCTGAGCTACGTCCCGTAGCAGCCTCAGTGTACGCCCTCGGCCCTGCTGGTCCCGCTCCACTTCGAAGTAGCGGTTCACCCAAGGCTCCCACCGGCCGGCAAGTAGGCTCCCGCGCCGTGGCCGACGCGCCCCTCTCCTCGACTGCGCTCGAGACGAGGCCCCCGCGCCCACGGCCCTTGCTCGGGTACGCGCTCGTGTGGGCGGCGGTCGTCCTCTGGTCGGTGAACGCGGCCGTCGCGAAGGTCGTGCTCGAGTCCGGCGGGCTCTCGCCGCTGCGCCTCTCCGAGGTGCGCGCAACGGGGACGGCGCTCCTCCTGTTGACGGCGGTCGCCCTGCTCCGCCCGAAGGGACTGCGCGTCACGCGCCGCGAGCTCGCTTTCCTCGCCGTCTTCGGCGTCCTGGGCCTCGCGTTCGTGCAGCTTTTCTACTTCGTCGGCATCCGGCGGCTCGAGATCGGGATCGCGCTCGTCATCCAGTACCTCGCACCGGTGCTCGTCGCGCTCTGGGCCCGTTTTTTCGTGCGGGAGCCTGTGAGTCGGCGCCTCTGGGTCGCGATCGCGCTCAGCCTCACCGGCCTCACGCTCGTCGTCGAGCTCTGGAGCGGCTTCGCGCTCGACGGTACCGGCGTGGGCGCCTGCCTCGCTGCTGCCGCGGCGTACGCGCTCTACATCCTCATGGCCGAGCGGAGCCTGCGCGGCGGCCGCGACGTGTACTCGCTCCTCGCCTGGGGCTTCGGCTTCGCCTCGCTCTTCTGGGCGATCGCGCAACCGTGGTGGACCTTTCCGGAGGGAGTCGTCGGGGCGGACGCCTCGCTCTTGGGCCGCCTGGACGAGGTGACTGCGCCCGTGTGGCTCCTCCTCGCCTACGTCGTCGTGCTCGGCACGGTCGTGCCCTTCATTTTCGTGGTCACCGCACTGCACCACGTGCCGGCCACCCGCGTCACGGCGGTCGCAATGCTCGAGCCGGTCCTTGCGGCGGTCGTCGCCTTCGCGTGGCTGGGCGAGGAGCTCGGAGGCCTCCAGATCGTCGGCGGTCTCGTCGTCCTCGCAGGGGTGGTGCTCGCCCAGACCGCCCGGCCCCAGAGCCCGCGAACCGCGTAGCGGAGCGCGTCGCGGAGATCCGGTAAGGAAATCCCTGGAAATGGAAACTTCAGGAAATCCTAACGTTTTCCGTACGAACTCCCGACAAAGTGGGGGAACACTCCCCGTGCCAGCCGTTTCTGAGACTTATGCCCAGAAGTCTCGTGACACTCGTTGCAGTACTCCTCTGCGTCCTCGCCGCCGCCGCGGCGAGGCCAGATCCCGCGAGGGCGATCACGACGATGGAGAAGCGGCTGGTGGCCAGGATCAACGACGCGCGTGCCGCGCGGGGCGTCCGGAGGCTGCGGATCGGCCCGCGCATCCAGCGGGGCGCCCACGACTGGGCGGGCCATCTCATCCGGGCCGACGCGTTCTACCACGGGCGGCTCGCTGCGGGGACCTCGGAGAACATCGCGTGGGGGAACTGTAGGTG
>JBOHAJ010000185.1:0-1756 GCA_050697715.1 Gaiellaceae bacterium | reverse complement strand
TCGAGCACGTCTTCCCGCACGACCGCGAGCGGGCTCTCGCCGCGTTTCGGGAGGAGCTCTTCTCGAGCGCCTTCGACGCCTCGGTGCGGCGGCTCGCGGCGTAGCGCGGCGTAACCGCATCCTGGTTGCAAGCGTTAAACGGAGGGAAATCTCCCTGGGAGGGGAACCTCCCGGGAAACGACGCGAACGAGGTGAGATGACGATGTTCTGGAGACGGAATCGCGATGTCGCCGTGGGCGACGTCGGTCGCGACAAGGTGATCGAGCGTCAGCACAAGGAGCGAGCCCGGGGCGGACCGCCGCTCGTGCGCGGGCTCATGACGCTGCTAGGCGTCGCCGCCGCCGGCTTCCTCATCTGGCTGGCAACGCTCTTCGAGCTCAACTCGACGGGCGATTACTGGACGGCAATGGCCATTCTCGCCGGCGCCGGGGCAGCGCTCGGCCTCTCGCAGCTGCTCGGCGGCTGGACGAAGTGGGGCGTCCCGACGATCAGCCCCGGTGTCTTTCTCCTGGGGTTTCTGCCGGCGTTCGTCGCGGTCGGCGGCATCCTCGTCGCCACGCGTCCGACGGGCACGGAGGAGGGGCAGGACGTCGCAGGCTGGATCCGCGACATCGGGCTGGGCGGGCTCGCCGAGGACCTGAGCCTCTTCCAGGGGGTGCTCGCGTTCGGCCTGGGGCTCGTCTTCTCGTTCGTCCTCGACACGGCCGGCCCGCGGACGCAGACCGTGGAGAACCGGGAGACGGTCGTTCCCGAAGACGAGGTCCACGACTACCAGCGCCGGGAGGTCGTCACGACGGCGCCGACGACCGAGCGCACGGTCGTGCGCGACCGCGAGCTCACCTAGGGACGAGACCGATGGGAGGGGACGGCGGGGCCTCAGCCCCGCCGTTCACTCGCGCCAGGGATTCCCCTGCGCGTCTGGCCGGCCGATAAAGGAAAGGCCATGGACGCCGCATCGTTCCAGCGCCTCGAAGGTCGCGGCGCCCCACGTCTCCTCGCGCACTTCGAAGCCATCGCCCGCGTGACCGCGGCGGAGGGTGGAAGCGCCCGCGCCCGTCTCGAGTACGAGCTGGGCTACGAGCTCACGGAGCGCCTCGTCTGCGCGCTGGCGTCCCGGCCGCGCCCGCGGGCGACGGCCTGCTGCTAGGCGCTAACGCCTGAGCTGGTCCTCGCCGTACAGGCGGACGAAGAAGAAGATCAGGACGCCCGCGACGAGGCCGAACAGGAACGCGCTCGCGTTCCCGACGCCGACGGCCAGGAGCCCGATCCAGATGAACGCGCCCAGGCCGAGGCCCCAGAGGAAGGACGTGAAGCCGGGGCTGAACGCGGGCGGTCGCGGGGGGAACTGCATTCCGGCGGGCGAGTCTACCGGGCTGGGGGGCTCCGACGCCGGACCAAAAAAAATTCGCCGAGCCGGTGACGCTTTCGTCCACCTCTCCGGCCAACTTTCGGCTTCCGCCTACAGTTGCCCGGTGAGGCTTCAATCTACTCGCGCTCCGTGCTCGGCGCAGCGCGCAATCTAGACGGCCTCCAAAGGGCGTGCAAGGGACTCGTCAACCTGATCTACGCAATTTGCGAAAAGTTTAGTTTCCAACAGTTTTCCACACCGACTCACCGCCGCTGTGGAAAGACCTGTGGGACCCGGCTCGGATTCTAGTGTCCCGCAAGGGCCCGCCGCGTGTAGAGCCCCGACGGGTTCCAGAGAAGGAACCCCTTGCTCCGCGCGTCGCGGGCGGCGAGCACCTGCGCCCTGAGG
>JBOHAJ010000184.1:0-10459 GCA_050697715.1 Gaiellaceae bacterium | reverse complement strand
GGAGTACGCTGACCGACCGTGAGCAGGTCCCGGACCTCGGCGCTCCGCCGGCTCGTACCCGCTGGCGTGGGCCTCACGTCCCTCTTTGCAGCTTTCGTCTTCGCCTTCCCGAGCCCGGCCTCGGCGGGGACGGAGGAGTGGCACGCCCTCCTCGGCTACTCGCACCGGGATCGTCCGATCCGGGTACACCGGTTCGGCGACTTCTCCAGCCCGCGGAAGATCCTCGTCGTCGGCTGCATCCACGGGGACGAGTGCCAGGGGATCAAGATCACCAAGCGCCTCGCCCGCGGCACGAGGCCGCAGGGGATCGACCTCTGGATCGTCCATCTCCTCAACCCGGATGGGCACGCCCTCGGCGTGCGCCAAAACGGGCGCGGCGTCGACCTCAACCGCAACTTCGGCTCCGAGTGGATCCGGATCGGGGAGCGCTGGGATCCGCAGTATTCGGGTCCGTACCCGTGGTCGGAGCGCGAGACTCGGCTCGCGCGCGACCTGATCCTCCGCGTCCGGCCGGACGTGACGATCTGGTACCACCAGCCGCAGGCGCTCGTACGCGCGTGGGGCCAGAGCCGGCCGATGGCCGGCCGCTACGCGCGCCTCGCGGGCGAGCCCTACCGCTCGATCCGCTGGCCGCACGGGACCGCCCCGAACTGGCAAAACCACCGCTTTCGCGGGATCGCGAGCTTCGTCGTCGAACTCGCGGCCGGCCGGCTCTCGGACACAGCAGCGGCGCGCCATGCGCGGGCGGTGCGGCGCCTGCTGCCCGTCCCTTAGACCGGCGCCCGTTCCCTTCGAATCGTGTCGGAGCGAGCAAGTCCCGCGCCCGCGGCCTGCATCTCCGCGATCGCCCGCTCCGAGTCACCCGGGTTGACCTGGACGCCTCGGATCGCGTCTTCCACCACCATCACGTCGAAACCGAGCCGGCGCGCGTCCAGCACGGTGTTCCTGACGCAGTAGTCGGTGGCAAGGCCGGTGACGAAGAGCCGGTCCACGCCGCGCTCTCGCAGGAGGTCGCGAAGGCGCGTGTGCTGGAAACCCGAGTAGCCCTGGCTCCAGCGGTCCTGGCCCTTGTCGATGACGACGTCCACCTTCGCCTGGTCGAGATCGGGGTGAAGCTCGCCGCCCCGCGTTCCGTGGACACAGTGAACGGGCCAGATGGACGGTGGGTCGGTGCCCTCCCACTTCTCCGGGTCGACCTCCACCCCGACGAAGGAACCGTGGTCGGGCGGGTGCCAGTCTCGCGTGGCCACGACGAGCTCGAAGGAGTCGAGGAGCTCGTTGATCGGCCCCGCGAGCCGGTCTCCCTCGGCCACCGGCAAGGCGCCGCCCGGGCAGAAGTCGTTCTGGAAGTCGACGATCAGGAGCGCGTCCACGCCCCTATCGTAGGCGAGCGGTCTCGCTCTCCTCGGGCGTGGGGGCAGTCTCGCCGAGGAAGTGCGCCAGCCGGGCGGCTTCGGCCTCGTCGAGCGAAACGGCGGCCTCGGCCCTGGCGGACGCCCCCGCCTCGTTCCAGACGCTGAAGCGCACGTGGCGCTCCTCGTCCGCCTCGCCGAGATAGCGGGAGACGCGGAGCGCCTTGCCCCGGTCGCCCTCGACGAGCGGATGCGGTCGGAAGAAGTCGACGATCTTGAGCCGCTGGGGCAGCCCGCACCAGGGACAGAAGCGGAACCGCTCCTCCAGCTCTCCCCGGCAGCCCACGCACGTGCGCATAGGCACAGCGTACGACCGGCCCCGGGACCTCCGCAAGGGGCGCGGCCGTACCGTTCGCGATGGACCTCGGGCACCTGGAGGCTCGTATAGTCGGCACGCCATGGCGAGCGCGGGCCGCGACGAGCGCGCGTGGGTTCGAGGAGCTCAGGCCGGCTCGGCCGCGGACCTCGAGGCTCTCTTTCGCAACCACTGGCCGCGCGCATACCGCGCCGCCTACCTCGTCGTCCACGACTCCGCGGCCGCCGAGGACATCGCCCAGGAGGCCTTTCTGGCCGCCGTGCGCGCGCTCGACTCCTTCGACCGCGGCCGGCCCTTCGGGCCGTGGCTGCACCGGATCGTTGTCAATCGCGCCATCGACTGGGCGCGCGCCCGCAGCCTGCGCCGCGAGGTCGGCGACGAGGAAGCGCTGGCCGAGACGCCGGCGCCCGGCGATCGTGCTGCCTCTTCCCTCTCTTCGGGAGTCGTGGCCGCGCTGGGCTCGCTCTCGGCGGAGCACCGGGCCGTGATCGTGCTGCGCTACCTGCTCGAATACAGCCCGGGGGAGATCGCGCACCTGCTCGACCTCCCGCGCGGCACGGTGAACTCGCGCCTGCGGCGGGGCCTGGACGCCCTGCAGGAACAGGTCGGCGAGGAGGAGCGATGAACGAGCAGGAGCTCGGCCGCGCTCTCCTGACCGTCCCGGTCCCGGGCGAGCTCGACGCGCAGCGGCGCGCCTGGGCCGTCGTGCGGGCGGCCTACGCCGAGCGGGAGCCCGGACGTCGGCAGCTGCGGCGCCTCCGGCCGCTCCTCGCGTTCGCGATCGTGCTCGGGCTCGTCGGGGCGGCCGTGAGCCCGCCGGGCCAGGCAGTCGGCGATTGGATCCAGGAGCGGATCGAGGGCGAGAACCCCGCCGAGCCCGCGCTCTTCCGGCTGCCCGCTCCTGGACGCCTGCTCGTCGTCGGAGACCGCGGTCCCTGGGTCGTACGGGGAGACGGTTCCAGTCGCTTCCTCGGCCGCTACGAGAACGCCTCGTGGTCGCCAAACGGGCTCTTCGTCGTCGTCACGCAAGCACACCGGGTCCTCGCCGTCGAGCCGAACGGCGACTTCCGGTGGAAGGTCGCTCGACCGGAGCGGGTCTCACAGGCGCGCTGGTCGACGGGCGACGGCTTCCGCGTCGCGTACCGCGCAGGCGAGACGCTTCGGGTCGTGGACGGGGACGGGGAGAACGACCGCCTGCTCACGCGCGGTGTCGCGCCGGTCGCCGTAGCCTGGCGGCCGCAGCGGGCCGACGAGCACGTGCTCGCGTACGCGGACGCCCGCGACCGCGTCCACGTCGTCGACGTCGATACGCGCCGGGCGCTGTGGCCGGCCCAACCCGTGCAGAAGGTGCGCCGGCTTCTCTGGTCGGCGGACGGGCAGCGGCTGCTCGCCGTTCGGGAGCATCGGCTGGACCTCTTCCGGAGCGGAGGCCACCTGGCCCAGGCGGTCAAGCCGGCCGAGGGGCACGTCGTGCTCGACGCGGCGTTCGCTCCCCGCGGGCGGGGGTGGGCATACACCGACTACGACCCGGCGGCCAACCAGGGGAAGGTGGCCATGAGCAGCGGTCGGACGCTCTTCGCCGGTACCGGCCGCCTCGAGGAGCTCGCGTGGTCGCCCAGCGGCCGCTGGCTTCTCGTGGGGTGGCCGGACGCCGACCAGTGGCTCTTCCTCCGCCTCAGCCGCGCGGAGGTGGGCAAGGTCGTCGCCGTCGAGGGCATCTCGCGGGAGTTCAATCCCGGCGGCGACGGAGGCGTCCGTTTCCCGCGTGTCGCCGGCTGGTGTTGCGCTCCCTAGTAGCCGTAGCCGGAGTCCTCGGTCGTCGTGTCCTCGGTGGTGGTGTCACCGCCGCCACCCCCCGCCGCTGCGCCGACCGTGACGGAGCCTTCCATTCCCTGCTCCTTGTGGTTCCCGACCGGGCAGTACAGCTCGTACTCGCCTTCCTCGGAGAGTTCGATCGTGAGCTCGGCGGTCTCGCCGGGGGCGATCTCGGCCGTCTTCTCCTCGACCCCCTTCCCTTCGATCTCGAGCGCATGCGTCGTCCCTCCCTCGTTGCGGAGGACGAACGTGTACGTGCCCGGCGCGTCGAGGGAGACGGTGCCCGGCTCGAACCTGAACTCCGTGCCGACGACCTCGACCTCCTGCCCGGAGGCACTGCCGTTCTCGTCGCCGCCGTCACTGCCACACCCGGCGAGAAGGACCGCGGCCGTCAAGAACAGGAGCACACGCCTCATCGTCTCCAGGATACGAGCTTCCCCTACTCGCGGATTTCGGCTCCACGGCCCTGTGCGAGACTCGAGCGGTGCGAGTCTTCACGATCGGACACGGCACGAGGCTGGCGGAGGAGCTCGTCGGCTGCCTCCGGGCCGCCGGGTGCGAGACGCTGCTGGACGTGCAGCGCTACCCGGGCTCACGCCGGAACCCGCAGTTCAACCGGGAGGCCCTGGCCCTCACCGTGACGGCGGCCGGGATCCGCTACCGCCACGCTGCCGAGCTCGGCGGGCGGCGCAGTGGAGAGCCCGGCGAGGAGCGTTTCCACTGCATCGCGACGGCGGCCTTCCGCAGCTATGCAGCGCGGATGGGACGGCCGGAGTGGCAGCGGGCGCTCGCCGAGGCGCTCTCCGAGCCCGCGCCCTGCTTCCTGTGCGCCGAGACGCCCTGGCAGCGGTGCCACCGCCGCTTCATCGTCGAGCTCCTCACGGCCCGCGGCCACGAGGTCTTCCACCTCCTTGGCCCTCACGAGCTCGAGCGTCACCGGCCCATGGAGGAGGCCGATGTCCGCGCCGGGACCCTCTATCTTTGCGGGGAGATCGTCGCGTGATCCTGGAGAACGGCGTCATCCGCACCCTCGATCCCGCGCTCCCCACCGCGCGGGCGCTCGCCCTCGCCGGCGAGCGGGTGGCGGGGGGCATCGGCCCGCACGAGACTGCCCTCGCGAGCCCAGAGCGAGTCGATCTCGGCGGGCGCTGCGTCCTGCCCGGGTTCAGCGACGCGCACGTTCACTTCATGCAGTGGTCGCTTGCCCAGCGGCAGGTGCGGCTCGAGGGAACGAAGAGTCTCGAGGAGACCGTCTCCCGCGTCGCCGAAGCTGCCGGAAGCGCGCCGACCGGCGGCTGGCTCCGAGGGACAGGCTGGCGGAGCGGGGAGTGGTCGCCCTCCGTCGAGCCGACGAAGGAAGCGCTCGACGCGGTCACGGGCGAGGTCCCGGTGGCGCTGATGGCGAAGGACGGACACAGCCTCTGGCTCAACTCGGCCGCGCTCGCGCGCGCCGACGGCGACCTGAAGGTTCGGGGCGGCGTCGTGGAAGTCGACGACCGCGGCGAGCCGACCGGTGTCCTGCGGGAGGAGTCGGCCTGGCGCTTCCGCGGCCGCTACGTCTACGGCCAGACGCAGCCGGAGGAGTGGCTCGACGCGATGCGAGCCGGCATCAGGCTCGCAAACGCGCGGGGCGTCACCGCGATCCACGACAAGGACGGCTGGCTCGGGGCCCTCAGGCTGTTCGAGCACCTGCGCGCCGAAGAGGTGCTCACCCTGCGCGTGTGGCAGTCGCTCCCGCACGAGCACCTCGACCGCCTGCAGGAGGTCGGCATCACGTCCGGCCTCGGAGACGACCTCCTGCGAGTCGGCTACATCAAGGTCTTCCTCGATGGGACGCTCGGGTCGGGCACGGCGCTCCTGCTCGACGGCTCCGGCGTCGAGATCACGGGTGCTCACGAGTTCGAGGACATCGTCCGCCGTGCCGCCCGGGCCGGGTTTCCCGTCGCCGTTCACGCGATCGGCGACCTCGCCAACCGCCGCGCGCTCGACGGCTTCGAGGCGACGCAGGACGAGTGGCGCCCGCGCGGTCTGCGCCCGCGGATCGAGCACGCGCAGCTCCTGGCCTGGGAGGACTTGGCCCGCTTCGGCGCGCTCGGAGTGGCCGCCTCCGTGCAGTTCAGCCATGCCCCCTCCGACCGCGACCTCGCCGACCGCTTCTGGGCGGGGATGACCGATCGCGCGTACGCCTTCCGCTCGCTGCTCGAGAGCGGCGCGGTGGTTGCGAACGGCTCCGACGCGCCCATCGAGGAGCTGGACCCGCTGCTCGGCCTTCGCGCGGGCGTGCTGCGCACGCTCGACGAGCGGGAGGCCTGGCATCCCGAACAGGCCGTGACGGTCGAGCAGGCGCTCGACGCGACGTGCGTCGCGCCCGCCTTGCTCGCCGGAGAGGAGCGTCGGCGCGGGAAGCTCCTGCCCGGCTACCTCGCCGACCTGGTCGTCCTCGATCGCGATCCCTTCACCTGCCCACCGGAGGAGCTGAGCGAGGTCGAGGTGGTGGCGACCATGTTGGGCGGCCGCTGGGTGCACAACTCCCCGCCCTGGGACTAGTCGTTCGGGGCGGCGACTACAATGAGCCCATGCGCACGATGAGACCCGTGCACGACGAGGACTGCGCCGTCGCCTGTACCGCCGACATCATCGGCTCGAAGTGGACTGCGATCATCGTCCACGATCTCTCCGAGGGCTCGCGCCGCTTCTCGGAGCTCGAACGCTCGTGCCCCGGCATCAGCCCGCGGACGCTCTCCGAGCGGCTGCGGGCGCTCGAGCAGGAGGGCATCCTCTCCCGCACGAGCGGCCGTCGGCGCGTCGAATACGCGCTGACCGGGAAGGGCAAGGCCCTCCTCCCGATCATCGAGGAGATGCGCCGCTTCGGGCATGCCTGGCTGGTGCCGGAGCACGACCACGCGCACCCGGCGAAGCCGGCTGCAGTGGCATAGTGCCCCTACCAGTGATGCTGCCCCGCTTCTGGGTCGCGAGCACCAAGCCAGAGGCCGCACTCACCCGCAGCCAAGGCTGGAGAGCCTTGGTAAGGGAGAGGGTGGACTCTGGCGCCGCGTGATCGCGGGCCAGAAGCAGGCGTGTATTGCTGGGAGGGGCACTAGCCGCGCGGGAGCTCGCCAAAGGCGACCAGCGTCTCGCGCGCGGCTGCGACGCCGAGCGGGATGTACTCGACGAGCAGACGCTCGTTCGGCGAGTGGATGTTGTGCCCAGGGACTGCGAAGCCTGTGATGATGGCCGGGATCCCCTTCTCGGCGAGCGCCGGCACCACTGGGAGGGTGCCCCCCGAGCGCTCGAGGAGCGGCCGTCGCCCGAGCACCCGCTCGAAGGCATCCTGGGCCAGGCGGACGGCGGGTGCGTCGGCCGGCACGAGCCCGGGCGGATTGGACGCCCAGCGCTCGAGGTCGAGCCGCGCACCCTTCGGTGCGGCCTCTCGCAGGATGCGCTCGAAGGCGGCTGCGATCTCATCGACGTCTTGGCCGGGCGCCAGGCGGATGGACACGTTCGCCTCCGCGAAGACGGGCAGGACAGTCTTCTGCAGGCGAGGCTCGCCGCCCGCGATGCCGTTCACGTCGACCGCGGGCGACGCGAACGTGCGGACGTAGAAGTCCTCCGCCGCCCGCTCGTCCATGGGCTGGGCACCTTCGTCAGCCAGGACGGCGGCGCCAGGCTCGAGCTCGCGCCAGGAGGCGAGTTCCTCCGGCGTCGGCGACGCGACTCCGGCTCGCAGCTCGCCCGGGAGCGCGACAACCGCCTCCAGCGTCTGCATCAGCGCGTGCACGGCGTTCATGGCGGCGCCGCCGTAGAGACCCGAGTGGAGATCTCGCTCGCCGGTCCGCATGCGGACGTGGAAGTACGCGACCCCGCGCGTCGAGAGCGCGAACGCGGGAACTCCCTTCTTCGGCATGCCGTGGTCGAAGATCAGGCAAGCGTCCGCGCCGCGCCCATCGGCGGCGAGGAAGTCCACGATCGAGTGGCCGCCGGTCTCCTCCTCCCCGTCGAAAGCGACCCGGACGTTGACGGGAAGGGCGCTCTCTCGGGCGAGGAGCTGCGCCGCCTTCAACAGGAGGTACGCGTTGCCCTTGTCGTCGACAGCCCCCCGCGCGTACAGGTACCCGTCGCGGATCTCGGGCTCGAAGGGCGGCGACTCCCAGGGCTCGAGCGGCGCCGGGGGCTGGACGTCGAAATGGCCGTACAGGAGGACGGTGGGTGCCCTGTCGGAGTCGCGGGACGCGGGTATCGCCCCAACTGCGAGCGGCTGGCCGTCCGTGGGGAGGAGCTCGGCCTCGCCGCCCGCGCTGCGGACGAACTCGCAGACCCATTCGCCCGCCCGGCGGACGTCCTCGGCATGGGCCGGGTCAGCGCTCACGCTCGGGATCCGGAGGTACTCGAAGAGCTCCTCGAGCCAGGCGGGGTCGGGCAACCGGTTCACGCGGGCCAGTGTACGGGGCCGCCGCGGGCCTCCCTCCGGTTCCAGCCTACAACCGCCGAACGCGCGCGGGGCGCGCCGAATGTGCCGAAACCGTCACAACTTCGGCGACCAGACCGCCCGGCCTGGGAGCGCGAGCCCCCTGGGCTACGCCGCGACGTCGCGGAGCTTCTGCGACTCCGCGAGCGCCTGCAGCTTCTTCAGGCTCTGGTTCTCGATCTGGCGAACGCGCTCGCGCGTGACGTTGAACGTCCGCCCGACCTCGTCGAGGGTGCGCGGGTGCTGGCCGTCGAGCCCGTAGCGGAGCTCGAGCACGCGCCGCTCGCGAGCTGAGAGCGTGTCGAGGATCCGGCGGAGCGTCTCCTTGCGCAGCGTCGTCTCGGCCGCCTCGTCGGGCAGGGCGATGTTCTCGTCGGCGAGGAAGTGGCCGAACTCCGACTCCTCCTCGTCGCCGACCGGCTTCTCCAGCGAGATCGGCGCCTGCGCGCTCCGGCGGATCTGCTCGACCTCCGTGGCGTCCAGCTCGAGCTCGAGCGCGATCTCGTCCGCTGTCGGCTCGCGGCCCAGCTCTCCGAGGAGCTTACGCTCCATGCGACCGATTTTGTTCAGCTTCTCGACGACGTGGACGGGCATGCGGATCGTCCGCGCCTTGTCCGCGAGCGCGCGCGCGACCGCCTGCCGGATCCACCACGTGGCATAGGTCGAGAATTTGAAGCCCTTGCGGTAGTCGAACTTCTCCGCGGCGCGGACGAGGCCGATCGTCCCTTCCTGGATGAGGTCGAGGAAGGGCAGCCCCTGGTTGCGGTAGTTCTTGGCGATGGAGACGACGAGCCGGAGGTTCGACTCGACCATCTTCTGCTTGGCCGCGTGGTCGCCGCGCTCGATTCTCTTGGCGAGCTCGACCTCCTGCGCCGCCGTGAGCAGAGGCACACGGCCGATGTCCTTCAAAAAGAGCTGGAGCGCGTCGGTCGAGACCTCGCGGGCGTCCGCCTCGAGCTCGACCTCCTCCTCCGCCGCGTCCAGGACGTCGATGTGCAACTCCTCGAGCTGCTGGTAGAAATCGTCGAGCTGCGCCGGCTCCAGGTCGAGTTCGCCGAGCGCAAGCGCGATCTCCTCGTGCGTGAGGAAACCGGCCTCCTGCCCCTGGCGCACGAGCGCTTTCGCATCCTCGTGCTCCAGCATCACTCCTGCTGCTCCTCCATCCCGCTCGCCTTCACTCATCGCCGCTCCCCCTCGCCGTCTGACCCTAGTGGCGCTTTCCCCGTTCGTCAACGCCCAAGCCCGTCTCGAAAGTCACTCGCGTGCGCCGCGACTCTTGCACGAGTGCCGGACGTTCGCCATAGGCCGCTCGGCCCATTTTTCTGTCGCTCGGTCCTAGTGCGATCTCGCGCTTTCGCCCTCATGTCCCAACACTCTCAAGACGCTCGAACAGGCGTTCCGCTTCCCGTCCGTAGAACCCCCCCTCGTCGGCCTCCAGCGCCAGCCTGAGCTGACGTCTCGCCTCCCGGACCGCGCCGATCCACGTCAGACAGAGGCCAAGATGGTAACGGACGACCCCCGCGCGCGGATGCGCTCGGGCAAGCGGCCCCAGGCGGGAGAACGTCTCCGCGGGCGCGTCCTTGTCGAAGCGCCCGACGGCGGCGGCGACCTGAACGATCGGCTGGTCCGGCTCCAGCTCGGCCGCACGAAGGAAGGCGTCCATGGCGGAGACAGGTCGGCCCACCCGCTGGAGACCGACGCCGTACAGCAGCCACTCCTCGGCTCCGCCCGCCTCCGCCCGGCGTCGAAGCAGCTCGAGCTGGCGCTCCGGCGAGAGACCCTCGAGCCCTTCCGGACGCTGGAGGTCGGCGACGAAAGGCGGACGACCGGACGCCATCTCCGGGTGGAGAACGTCCTCGGCGCGAAGCGCGGCCGGGGAGTCGGGATCGCGGCGCTCGACCTCGCGCCACTCGCGTTCCGCGGCCTCAGGCTCTCCTTCCGTCAGCAGGGCGAAGCCGAGGTGAAGCCGCGCGACGCCGCTGTCAGGATGCTCGGCAACGAGCGCCCGGAGGCGCGCGGTCGTCCCCGCCGGCCACGCGGCGATCGCGGCACCCACGGCGGCCTCGACGGAGGCCGGGTCCGCGCGCAGAAGCTGCTCGAAGCGAACGCCGGCGGCGTCCCGCCGCCCCTCCTCGAGCACACGCTCGGCCGCCCGGAGAGCGCGCGCCTCCTGGTCGTCGCGGAGGAGCAAGCCGAGCTCGAGAGGCGGGGCCTGGGAGGCCGCGTCCGAGGGGCCCTGCGCATCCTGCTCGTCCTCGGCCTGGAGCACGGTGACGCCCACCACCAGGGCGGCCGCAGCGACCGCAGCAGCGGCGACGAGGAGTCGAACGCGCACCCGGGGGGACACGCCCCAGCCTAGATGATTGATCGAAAATTGACCGGAAACCGTGGCACCGCCGGATGACGCCCGTGACACGTCGCCTGACGCCACGCTCGTTCCTCGCCCGTACC